>JAQXFM010000139.1 GCA_029250305.1 Candidatus Poseidoniaceae archaeon
TGGTGTTCCAATAACGCCAAATCAAGCACCAGGTGTACCGCTCGAGTCACCGTTCGAAAAGGACGGTCAGTGGTACATTCCTGCCCCCCTCGCATCAAGGCTCCATCAAAAAAGCGCCATTGGTCGGACTGAAACCGAAGGCGGTGTCTATCTTACCAGTGAGGAAGTCCTGTTTTGCCATTGGCACAGGCATGTCCCTTTGCCATCTGAGAATTGGTTTGCGAAGAGCGTTGACTTGGATCCTGACTTGGTTGCCCGGGCCGTAGCCTTTGATGTGGCTCGCAGTGGTGGTGAACTCATTGTTCCCGTAGCAAACCTTTCACCAAAACGAGGCTTTTCCCCTTCCCCTTCTACATGGGCGCTCCGATGGAACAGGGAGCAGAATTTTACCAAAGAAGACCCAGTAGCACATGTCCGTTGGGCTTGGACCACTGATGACGTGAATTGGATCGAACTTGAGGCCTGGACGGCCGAGGTCACAAGCCGTGGCTTCTTAGCTGAACTCTTTGTTATCGACGAAGAACTCGATGTCACGATGTATCGGCTCGGTTATGCCGAAATTACCGGTGACCAAGCGACATGGGCCATGCTCTCTTCCGAACAAATTGAGGCATTACGGGGAGGCTGGTCTTTGCGAATTTCACGAGGGGAAGGGTGGTACATTCCAAACGAACGTGAATGGCCGTGGCCCGCCATTGGTGTGGAACATCTCTCTGGGCGGCACCTCCGAAAGGAGGAAGGGTTGTGGCTTATGTCGAAACTTGAAGAAACTCCGATGCCAGACCACTTAGCCCTCTATGACGATTTGATGGGTCGTGGCGTTGTCTTACGACCGGGTTTCAAATTCGGTAGCCAATGGCGGATTTACGATGCTGCAGTTGGCGAGGCACACGCACCATGGTTGCTTCTTCCATCTGAACGAGCACCCGTCAATTGGAATGGCGCATGCTTGTCAGTCCGGCTTGCTGAAGGTGTTCACAAAACTTGGGTCTGTGCATTTGAAAATGATTCTACGTACCGTTACCTCAAGATGCAACGTTGGCTCCCTGGCCGCTGATCACTCGTTTCCGTCTACGGGCCGACCCCATGGGTCGAGTTCTTCCACTGGTCTGTTTGGAATGGGGGCTGGTTGGGTGTTCTGTTGTTCTTCTGATTGGGTCTTGTCTGGTGATTTTTCCCGCTTCGATTCAATGATTCCCAAGCCAACCCATACAGCCCCAACAAGGCAAACGATGCTGAGGATTCTGCCGGGCGTGCGCCACGCGTCCAGCGTCGAAGGGTCGTTCGTTTCAGCCGTGTAATCGAGATCATATGTCCATCGATGGCCGTTGTTGTCAATCAACACCAATTCACCCCGCACCTTCATTCCATCTAAGAGCAATCCGTTCGGTGCAATTTGTATCTCAAGGAAGTCGTTTCCGTTTAGCACGGCCCGGTTTTCAATTGTTGCAACCCTCGACATTGGCCCGTCGAGGTCTGTCGAGAACGATTGACTTCCGTCACCAGTTGATGGCAAAGCAATGCGAACCGTCGATGGATTCACGGCATCCAATGTACCAGTAATCTCCGCCTCGATTGGAATTCGTGCAAGGGTGAGGATTTTGCTCGAAAGGTCAACACGACTCTCGTTGCATTCAATCACACCGCTGATGAGTGATTCTGAATTAGCGGTTCCGTTGTACGAAAAGGAGAGTGCAACGGATGTGATGCCAACGCTCACAGTGTTGGGTACCAATGTCACGCCTCGGCCATCCGTCATTGTCAAGTTGTGCGTGAGATCACAGTCGACAGTTGAATCAATCTCTAGGAGAAACGGTTCAGATGGGAGGATGACAGCACCAAAATCAGGAGCATTCACATGAAATTTCGAAGTGCAATCAGGGGCAGTAAATTGAATGGTGAGGTTTTCATCTCCAGTGACATGGGCCGTCCACGACACTAAGATTCCGTCATGGTCGCGAATGGGGACCCCTTCTGCGCCAAACTTCGTTCCGTTTGTGAACAAATCGCTTGCTTCCCCATCGTTGATTCCCAACAACATTTGATTGCCCTCATCAGCTTCAATCACTCGAAGCCATGGTTGTTCCACATCCCGATTTAATTCGTTCCGTTCTTCGTCACCAATGCTTCGATCTTGTTGGGTGACAAGGATTCCATGGCCTGGCAAATGGCGATCAAAGCCAACATCGGCGTGATGCTCAATCCAAACATATTGTTCTTCGCCGAGTGGTATTTTCAAAGCATTGCCCCCTTCAGACATGCCCTTCATCACGATGTTAGGGCCAATGCAAGGTTGAACACTTGATGCAGGCCATGTCAAATCAAGGGTGGAATACCGCTCAAGACCAATGAGTTCCATGGTGGCAGAGGTGCCTAAGGCAGGCCATGCGCCACCACCGTTCCAGTTTCCACTCGCCATGATGTCCCAATTGCCAACGCCGTGCCAATCCGTTTGTGGACTCGCGTCGTGAACCGGATACAGATCGAGCGCACCCATTTGATGCATCATTTCATGAAGAATTGTGCCCATCCCACTTGAACCAGTTCTCAAACTCGCCATTGTGTAATGACCTACAGAGTGGGCCTCCGTCACTTGTATTGGGTCTTCAAACTGAGTGAAGTGGCTCCAGATTTTGTTTGTTTGACTTGGGTTTTCTTCCTGTCCCTTTGTCGTATGAAGGATGAGAACGCGGTCCACGTTCCCATCATTATCTAAATCAAACTTCGACCAATTCACATCATCAGAACGTTGGCGGATGACTTCTTCTGCCAAATTCATTGGAAGGAATTCGCCCTGATTGTTTGTGTCTCGGTTTCCGCTGCTATCTGCTCCGTAGACTTCGACATTATCGTATGCAAGGGATACTTCTGGATGGACAAGCACCGTCAACTGCGTGGCTTGGTCTGTCAGTTGTTCGATGTACGACCGAGCCACATCATCAAGCATGAGTTGGGCTTGGTTGGTCCCCCATGCTTCGCTGGCTCGATCATCTGGGAATTCAGTCACCAAAACCAGCCATTGTTCATCAGGCTGAATGCCAAGCAACACTGCGTCGGAATTATCTGCCTGAATTTGGTTCTCTCTGACCCAGTTGTCAATTGTATCTTCATTGGTAAACGCCCAACTGCTGGCCAAGAGGAGCGCCACCAAAATTGGGACACCGACTCTTGGGTTCATGGTGTCACCTCAAGCCCATTTGGTTTCAATCCTTGCGATGTTCGTTTGGTCACGAACTCATTTCCAGTTTGGAAATCCACTCACGCATGTGGGTAGAGGTTTCGGGTGTGGGCCCCAATTGCTTGTGCTCTATTCACGAAGGCTTCGTGGTCTTTTGGAGAAATTTCGATGAACACCTCATTCGGTTTGAGTTGTTGGCCCCATGTTTTAGAGGCATTGCTTGTCGTGTAGACATAGTGTTGGTTCGGGTTGCGTTGCATTACTTCCATTACCCTGTTGAGTCGTTTCGATTCAGGCCACGGATTCGAAAGTTGGGCGACCATAAGTTCGAATTCGACATCGGCACGGTGTTGTGGCTGCGTTCGATAGGATTGACGCTCGAGTAAATCCATTCCATTCAGACGCACGCCTATTGATTGACAATTTTGTTTGAATTGTGGGCTGAGCGGGTCGGAGGAGCACCCTGTGATGTATGCATCAGTGGTTTTTGCATTGAGGACATCACCGTAAAGGAGTTCTTGTTCGTGCGGAGAGGCGCACAAGCCGCTGTAGCGCACGATTGGGACATTGAGGTTCAATGGGGCCGGAAGTGGGGTTGCAGCACCATTGCAGCGGCATTCCACAATCAGTGGTCTACGCACACCACCTTCGTCGTCCATTAACGTGACTGATTTCACTGACTGGAGGGCTGGTTGTTTGAACCATCGACCGCATGTGGTCTCAATGGCCATGATCGAGGCAAGAATCAGGAGGAAAGCAAGTCCACTGAATTCTGGTAGGGATGCATAGAGCAGCATGAGCACGAGTGCATAACATCGCAGTCGCCACCAGTCTGCTGTTTCCTCATTGAGCACTCCAATAAATCCGGCTAAAGCCATGCCCAATATTGCCAAACTGACGACCGTCTGTGTCCATATCACTGCTAACGCAATTGACAGCATCAACACGGGATCGTATTGAGCGCTCAAACCCATGTCAGTTTGGATACCATGTCCGTATTGGAACGTCATTGGCACGAGGAACATCATTGTAACAAGCGTGAAAGTGAATGCACTGCAGGTACCTCCAATCATCCATCGCAACATCCATCTTCGTTCATTTGGCAACAGACCTTTGTTGCTGAACGCCCATGTTTGTTGGATGAGAAGGGGTGCACAGACAAGAATGGCTGCGATTGTTGCACTTAACCATCGAACGGCACTCCATTTCGCAGGGTCATAGAGGTTCAAGCACCCTTCGGTGCATGGATCAATTTGGGTGAGCACTATGTCGAGCCATTCATCGATTTGTGTTGAAAAAATCAACGTCAAGCCAACGATGGCTGCGAAAATAAGGGTGACTCGTCCTGTCAATTCATCGAGATGTTCTTGGACGTGTGTCCTGTTATCTCGTTCTAATTGCAGTGGCATGGAGTGGCCTCAATCCTCCAGTACATGGGGAGTGTGATTTGGTTCAAACGAGGTCTTTCGCTTCAGGCTCTGCTCGTGCCTGTTCGATGGTTCGGTAGACTCCGTACATTGCCCATAGGGCGCACATACCAACGGTGAGTCGGATTTCCCATCCAGAGTCGTTGTCCATCACATAGGCGAACAACAGAAGCAAACCTGCGCTGAGAGCGCCTCGTCGGAGGCCTTGAGGAATTGCGAGGCTCTTGTCGAGGTGCTCATGGCCACCTGCGAATTTTCGTTGATAGAATTCGCCCTGGACAACTGCTGCGACGAGCAGGATGGAGAAGGTTGCAAAGTAGTAGATGTTTCCTTCTTCGAAGAACGTTTCAGCAATTTGCTCTTGGCGTTCTGCTTCTGCCACTTCTGGGTCGACATCAGCAACAAACAAACTGTCGTAGTCACCAACACTGATGGTGCGGACGGCCAGTTCCTCTTCACCATCGTTGGTTGTGGTACCCGGTTCGGAGATGGAGAAGGAGAGGATGTTCCATGCATCACCTGCATCGAAGTTACCGTTTCCGTTCACTGCGTTACCGACCAGTTGGAAGGGAATGATCCCCACATCTTCACTTGGAGCGGTCCATGTGAACACCCAGTCGTTGCCAACTGCGTTTTGCCCGATTGCACCCGGTTCATCTGCGACAGCAGAGGAGCCTTCGCCTGGTGTGAGCGTGCCCATGTTGTAATCCCAAATCATGAAACCGCCAGCTTCGTTTGATGCGTGCTGGAGTGAGACGGTGAACGTGTATGTTTCATCGAGTGTGTAAGAGCGTGGTACGCCGGAAATCGAAACGACGACTTCAGTTGATGGAACGCCATCTCCGTGACAGGTGCACCCTGTTTCAACAACGAGTGAATCACCGTTCTTCCAAGGTGGTCCACCTGGCATCCCTAGTGCGGGTGCAGCGAACAAGAGAACCATCAAGCCAACCATGAGGAGACGGGTATTGCGAGATAGCATGGACTCACCTTGATGTTCCCACTTGACCCAGCCCTTTGAACATTACTTCATGCCCACGAGCCAAATGCTTGCTCATTGGGTAGGAGTGGCCCATTCAAATTTCTTTGACAGCGGTGTTTAATCCACTCATCATGGCCTTACCATCGCCGAAGAGCATCATGGTTTTGTCCATGTAGAACAAGTCGTTGTCAACACCTGCGTAGCCAACTGAAAGGGAGCGCTTGATGATGACCACGGTTCGTGCTTGATCAGCATCGATGATTGGCATACCAGCAAGTGGTCCTTCGCCGCTTCGAGCTGCGGGGTTCGTCGTGTCGTTTGCACCAATTACGAGAGCCACGTCACAATCTGGGAATTCACCATTGATTTCATCCATTTCGATCAGTTGTTCGTATGGGACATTGGCTTCAGCGAGGAGCACGTTCATGTGACCAGGCATTCGGCCAGCCACCGGGTGAATCGCGTACTTGATTTCGGTGCCAAACTTCTCTTCCATGATGTTGGCAAATTCCTTCACTGCATGTTGGCATTGAGAGACAGCCATTCCATAGCCTGGAACGATGATGACTTTCTGTGCACCATCGAGCATCATAGCGACTTCATCAGCGTCAGAGCCCACCTTTGTTCGGGTCAGATCTTGCTTCTCGCCGCTTCCGCCAAAGGACTTGAACAGCACGTCAATCAACCTGCGGTTCATTGCCTTGCACATGATGAAGGTAAGAATCAATCCTGATGCGCCAACGAGCGATCCTGCGATAATGAGGACAGAATTTCCGATGATGAAACCAGTGAACGCTGCTGCGATTCCGGAGAGGGAATTGAGCAATGACACCACAACAGGCATGTCTGCACCGCCAATCGGCAGGACGAGAATAATACCGAGAAGGCAAGATATACCAATGATGGCCCATAGGTAGGTTGTGTTTGTTGGCTCTTCAATGCTCATGTAAATCATTGCAATAACGCCGAGGAACAAGAGGACCTTGACTGGATTAAGCCACGTTGGTCCCCATGTTGGTGTCTTGATCCACTTTCCGAAGATTTCGACTCCACCCTTAAGTTTGTACATGGCCAGCAATGAGCCTGTGAGGGTCATCCAGCCAACGAGGGCCGAGAGTCCAGCAGCGACCATGGTCACTGTGAGTTCGAGCCCTTCAGGAAGTTCGTTTGAGTCTGCAATGAACTTTTGAATTTCAGAAAGGGCAACCAGCGCTGATGCCGCGCCGCCAAATCCGTTGAACAGGGCAACCAGTTCCGGCATTCCTGTCATTTGAACACGCTTTGCCATCCAATATCCAATAGCGGAACCGAGCACAAGCCCTGCGCCGATCAATGTCCAATCAACCACACCGCCATCGGAGAGGTACATTTCCAAAATTGTCGTGATGACTGCTACGAGCATTCCCATGGCACCGAGTTGGTTCCCAAATGGAGCGGTTCGAGGGTGGCCTAGTTTCTTAAGTCCAAAAATGAAGAGAGCGGCCGAAATTAAGTAGCCGATTGAAACCCAGTCTTCCATCTCAAGCACCTCCGCGCTTCTTTCCAGCAATCATGTTGAGCATTCGGTTTGTCACAGCGAATCCGCCAACCACGTTGATCATGGCAAGGGTTACTGCAACAAACGCTAGGATGCCTGAGAGTTCTGTGCTTCCGTTATCAAAAGCAACATTGGAACCAATGAGTGCACCGATGATGGAGATTCCCGAAATTGCATTTGCACCGCTCATGAGAGGGGTGTGCAAGGTTGCTGGTACCTTGGTGATCAGTTCAAACCCGATGAAAATAGCGAGCATAAACAA
>JAQXFM010000141.1 GCA_029250305.1 Candidatus Poseidoniaceae archaeon
CAAAGCATCCTCGAACGGGGTGGATGAGATTGGAACCCCGTTGATTCGAATCCGTTCCTCAACCCGAATGAGGTGGGGCGATGAAAACAGGAGGTTCGTAACGCCATTGAACGTCAGCGAACCGGCCATGAGTGCGCACGCAGTTCCCTTTCCATTGCTTCCTGCGACATGGAGTATGTGTTCAGGTGTGTGTGGAAGATGAAGTCGCTCGAGGACGGATTTGGTGTGAACAAGACCAAGGGCCATTCCGCCCTTTTTGGTCGCCTCAAGCCAGGTTCGCACATCGTCCACTTTCCTCGCCTCAGCCCCTCCGAGGGCCACCTTGGTGAAGAGCCTCTCGCATTGCCCGAGAACGATGGAAGGACGCCCCCGTAGGGGGCGCTTAGATGCATCATGCTGATATGGGGACGCAACCTCCGAGAACCATGACCAACGATGATTCGCCATCGACGCCAAAGCAAAAGGCTCAGGCCCAAACTTCGAAGGAATTCGAAGCAATGGAGGCTCAACTTCGTGAAGAAGACAGCCTATGGTCGATGATGAAGGAGCAGATGACATCGATGCTTGGCATGGTTGGCATGTTCATTCTCACAATCGTACTGGCGTTGTTTATTCGCCCATGGTACGACATCGGCGGCTTGCATGCCTTTGGCGATGCTGGCGCAACCCAAGTCCGATACATTGCTCTGGAATTAGTGATGATTTTCGTCTTCACTGCGTTTATTCTAATGCTTGCAAAATACAAGAAAGACTGGGTCATCAAGTACGGGATCATGGGCGTTCTTGCGCTTGCATTGATGTATTCAACCGTACCATTGGCCCACATGATCATGATGGACTTCGAATCAGACCCGTACGCTGTTGAGCAAGAAACATCCTTTGACAGCGAACTCCTTACCCATTCAGGATTTGATGGACATCTGATGTCCACATTAACGGGCACTGCTGGCACATGGGGTGACACGATCACCTACTACGAAGGCAACAACATGAGCGACAATACGTCAATGTGGACCAACAGCCACGAGCGCTACCCTGCAGGCGATGGAAACCCAATTCATGCCACCACAGGAGATGGTGTTTTCACCTTCGCTAATGGAGCATGGGTGTGGTATGTTGATGCAACCACTGGCGAAACAATCGATTCGTTCGCTTGCCATCAATGGGTGACAACAGACGGCGAAAACAACTCTGGTTTCCTCCCGGAAATTGGACAGCCATGTACGCTGGCTTTTACCACGGACGATGCAATGTACATCGTTGATGAAGGCAACTTCATTCACAGGTTCAACACATTTGACGAAAGCCCCGGTCTCATGGTGAAGCAAGCCACATGGCGCCTTCCGGTCGGCCTTGATGCCCACATCGAGACCGTCTATGCCGAATCTCTTGCTGACGACAAAGTCATGATTGCATCACCAACAATGGCGGTCGTCATTGAACTCGAAGAATTTTCAGACGCCAACGACCCAACTGCCCCAGAAGCAAGCAATTTTGCCAAAGTGGTGTTCCAATACAACGCAACCAGCGCCATCACATCCGCAGATTTCGGACCATCGCCTTGGTCCTCAGCGGTTTACAACGGCCCAGAGGCAAGTGAAGAAATCATGATCCTCGGTGAAGAGAACGGTGACGTCATTGGGTTTGCATGGAACGCATCTGCCACACCAGAATTTACCAAAGAAGAAGGAATGATGCTCGAAGGGTTTGGGACCTCGATCCAATCCGTTCGATTGGTCGACAAGGATGTCACTGGGTACACAGAACTCTTGATCACCACCAACACTGAAGCGCATTGGCTCTACGGAGGCAACCTCATCCAGAAACTCAGCATCGACATCGAGGAAGGCTTCTCAACAGGTTGGTTTTCAACAGACATTGAAGGAAACGACCAATTCAATGCAATGTATTCCAATGCATCAACTGCAGTGGAAAGCGGTGTCGTCACCTCTGAAATGGAAGTCATCAGTGGCCTCCAATTGTACGATGTACCGCTTGTCATCGGTGTTCTTGTTGCTCTCGTGCTGATGGTGTTGCTCTACGTTCACAGTGAATGGTACGTGGTGAACACGGTTGGTGTCTTGGTTGGTTCCGGTGTTATCGTGATGTTAGGTGTGGCCTTTGTTCCAACGCTCATCATTGTGTTCATGATCGCTGCAGCAATCTATGATGCATGGGCTGTGTACAAATCGAAGCACATGCTTGATCTGGCCGACACGATGATTGGTCTACGCCTTCCAATATTGCTGGTTGCCCCTCAAGAGAAAGGGTACTCCTTTGTCGAAGAAACCACATCGATGAAACAGAAAAATCAACCAGCGGTCGCCTCACCACCTGTCGGCCAACCGAAAAAGAAGAAGAGCAAAGATGCCATGTTCATGGGTCTTGGCGATGTGATTTTCCCTGGAATGCTTGTTGTTTCTGCGGCGCAGTGGCTCGAACACAGCGATGCAATCCTCGTGGCAATCTCCACCCTTATCGGCGGCCTTGTTGGCTACTTTGCACTCATGACCTATGTGGCACGGGGAAGGGCTCAAGCAGGCCTTCCTCTGCTTAACGGTGGCTCGATTCTTGGCTATGTTGTTGGCGGGTTCATCTTCATCGGTTCTGCCATCTTCGATTTCGGAATATCATTTTGAGGTGATCCACGATGCTTGAAATTAATCTGTTCAGAAACAACCCCGACATCATTCGCAAGGACCACGACAAACGTGGCATACCTCACGACAACATCGAGAAGGTCATCGAGTTGGACCAAGCTTGGGTCAATCTCCAACACCAAACAAATCAACTGAGAGCCACCAAAAACACGGCGGCTCGAGGAATTGGCGCAGCAAAGAAGGCTGGCGATGAGGCCGAAGCAAAGCGAATCCTTGCCGAAGTCGCTGACCTTGGCGCTCAGATCAGTGAATTGGAAAAGAAGACCGAGGATGCTGTTGCACAACGGGACCATATCAGAATGAGCATTCCAAACATCCTTCATGATGATGTGCCAAAGGGAGCAGACGAATCGGGGAACACCGTCCACAGCGTGCATGGGACAAAGCCATCGTTCGACTTTGATGCACGAACCCATAACGAATTGATTGAAATGAACAAGTGGGTGGATTTGAAGCGAGCAGCAAAAATCGTTGGCAGTCGTTTCTTTTTCCTGAAAGGAGACCTTGCAAGGATGGAATTCGCATTGCAGCAATACGCTGTGAATTTCATTCGAGAGCGGGGCTATACCTTCGTTCAACCACCTGTGATGATGAACAAGGACGCCTACGAAGGCGTGACTGATCTTTCTGATTTCGAGACGGTGATGTACGGGGTGGAACCCGACAAGTACTACATGATTGCAACCGCTGAACACCC
>JAQXFM010000158.1 GCA_029250305.1 Candidatus Poseidoniaceae archaeon
CGAGAGGCAACACCATGACAGCCGCTGTGCTTGCTTGGGCCTTGACCCAACTCGAACACGGTGTGCGCGTCGTGCTTGCGAGCGTGGTCACATCCTCAGGAAGCGTGCCCGGGAAGACCGGAGCCAGGCTTGCCATGCGCTCAGGCGATGAACACTGGGTCGGCACTGTTGGCGGTGCTGGCCTTGAAATGATGATCCTCAACGAATGCAAATCGATGCTTGAACAACATGCTCGGCCTGCTGGAAAGGTGCTTACCTATGGCCTGAACAAAGGGGCGAAGGGCTATGAAGTGACAGCGTTAGATTCACTGTGTGGGGGTCGCGTGACCCTCAGTTTGGAGGTTCTGATTCCGATGCCACATATACTGCTGATTGGAGGTGGCCATTGTGCACAGGCCATAGCACCCGCTCTTGATACACTGGGATGGGACCATTCCATCCATGACACAAGGGCAGACTTTTGCGATGCGGTGACATTCCCGAACGCTAGGCACCATCTCCACATGGACGCACCCACGTTTGTGAACACACAAAATGGCGATGAATTGTCGAAGTATTCAGATGTGCTTTTGCTTGGACATGATTGGTCAGAAGACCAACTCCGCTTGCTTGGAATGCTTTCCACGCTCCAATCCAAAGCGGCTCGACTTGACGGTCAGGATGGCCCACGGATTGGCGTTATTGGCAGCCGCTCGAAGTGGCAAGCATTCGAGAAGGCAGCACTTGAAGAGGGTATTTCTCAAGACATGCTCGACCAAGTCATCTGTCCTATTGGCATTCCAATCGGTGCTGAATCGCCGGAAGAAATTGCCGTGGCGGTCGTTGCTCAAATTATGGCTGCCCACAAGGGTGTGAACCCAACTGAACCGTCTTGGCGGTAAGGCGTGCCATCAATTTTGGAACACACGTTTTCTGAAATGCTTGAGTTCTTCGATGGATTCCAAGATATCGTCGAGGGCCAAGTGCGCTCCTTTCTTCTGGTACCTTTCTACATGAGGGTACCATCGTCGAGCGAGTTCCTTGACTGTGGAGACATCGATCATGCGATAGTGAAGGTAGTCAACAAGGTCTGGCATTTCCTTTTCCATGAATTTTTTATCGTTCCAAACACTGTTTCCACACAACGGCGCCTTACCCTCAGGAACCCATTTCTTCAGAAATTCCAAGGTTTGGGCTTCTGCTTCTGCCACAGAGACGCTTTCGTGTTTCACTCGTTCCACGAGACCACTTGCTGTATGGTGGCTTGTGTTCCATTCATCCATGTTGTTCAACAACTCATCAGAAACATGAACGGCGAGGTTTGGGCCCTGTGCGAGGATGTTCAACTCTCCATCTGTGACCACTGTAGCAATCTCGATAATGGATTCCTTCGTGATGTCAAGACCTGTCATCTCAAGGTCAATCCATACCAATCGCTCATCTGCTCCGGTCATGCTTCTTGCACTCAGAGCCGGTTCTTCAAACCGGCGTAGGGTTCATTTGCAACCTGCCGGGACGCTTCGGCATGGCAGATGCGATGGATGCGATTTTCATTGTTGAGGAAGTGACCGGTCGTATGACATGGAAACAACTGATTGCGGTCTCCCTCGTTACGCTTCTCATCGTGTCAATTGTGGCAGGTTTGTCTTTCTTTAGCACCGATTCATCTGAAACAAAAAACAGTGCCGCCTTTAGCGGCGAAGATGGCTGGCGGGCCCATTCCGTCGTCGCTCCAATCGACACTGGAATCAATGTCTATCACGATCATTTTCGAACCAATGAGACCTATCCTCAGTGGTTATTGGATGGTTTGGGCGTCAACAAAGTCTGCGATTTAACCTTCGAAGGCAGTTGGCAGGAACGCTATGACTCAGACAAGGAGGCATGTTGGGACACCCTCACGGCCAGCGATATTGTTTATTTCCCTGGGACGAAAATCATTGGCAGTTCTCCCGACGGCGAAAGTGATATTCTGATTCTTGATGACCCATCTGATGGTCACGGTTCAGCCGTTACAGGTGCGGTTTTAGACGCAAACCCAAACGCCGTGATTTACTTCGTCGAAGGGTTTTCCAGTGAGGCAGTGCAATCCGCTGCCGACCAACCTCTTGTTGATGTCATTACGACTTCATTTGGCGCACCGGGGTCCCTCCCAGTTCCAGGTATTGAGCGTGCTACAGAGTCGGCAGTCATCGAATTC
>JAQXFM010000054.1 GCA_029250305.1 Candidatus Poseidoniaceae archaeon
CACCTTCAAGAGAGGATGGGGAGGTGTATGGATAATCCGTCCAAGCCAAGGTTGCATAAATCATATCATCGAGAATCCAGAGGTCATGTTTGATTGCAAAATCAACAAGTTGTTGAATCTCTTGTGGTGTGTAGACCGCTCCTGTCGGGTTGTTTGGGGAATTGAGCATGATGGCTTTTGTTTTCGAGGTGACTGCAGCCTCAAGGTTTTCGAAGTTCGGGTGGTAATTTTCTCGTTTCACAGGTACGTGAATCGGGACAGCGCCGGTGAGTTTGACCATGCCATCATACGACGGCCATGCCGGTGAAAGCAACAACACTTCGTCGCCAGCGTCTAAGATCGCCATGAGCCCATAGAGCACAGCTTGCTTGCAACCAGGGGTGACAACCACATCGGCAGGATCGGCCTCGATGTTGTGAACGGTGAGGTGCTGGGCAACCGCTTCACACAATTCAACGGAGCCTTGTGTTCGCGTGTAGGCCGTTTCGCCACGATCAAGCGCGTCCTTTGCAGCATTTACAACGGAAATCGGTGTGTCAAAATCAGGCTGTCCGACGGTGAACCGAATCACTTCGGGACTCGGTGGTGCGAGAAAAGCAGCAAAGCCGATGCCGACATCAGAAAGGGTTCGATTGACCTCTGGCATGGTGATTCCTCGCGGTTAGGTCCAGCCTATCCAACGCTTCCACGAACGAGCCATTGAATATCAAGACTGCGCGTATATTTATCGCAATGCGCTGTTTTATTTGAGAAGAGCACAGGCTGGGATTTGAACCCAGGTAAGAGGATTTGCAATCCCCGACGTAGCCGCTCCGACACCCGTGCAGTGTTCTATCGGATTCGCATGTCATATTTCAACGCGACCTCAAAACTTCCACAGGGTTAAATTCCGTCGTGGAATAGAGTTAGATGAAGCGGTCCTATGAAAATCGTCAATCCATCCATCATGTTGCCGCCAAGCACACCTTCAGCCTCGTATTACGATTGTCGATACGATGTCTTGCGCCGCCCCCTCGGTTTCGAGCGCGGTGCTGAATTGCTTGTTGATGATGATGCGGCCATTCACGCTTGGGTGAGCGACGGTGAGCATGTTCTTGCAGTGGGCCGAGCCCATTTGATTCCAGAAGAGAGCGACGGCTCAGCCCCAGATCATGCCGGCCCAGGAGCCACCAAATGCCCAGCGTTCGGTCCTTTGGCTGATCCAGAAAACCGCCCAGCCATTCAAATTCGACAGATGGGCACGCGAGACGAAGCCCTTCGACAAGGCCATGCGAGTGAAGTGCTCAACGCCCTCGAGCGGGCGAGCGCCGCACATTTTTCTGCGAAGGTGGGACTTTTACAGGCGAGAGAAGCTGCTATTCCATTTTATCAATCACAAGGCTGGGAACTCGTTGATGAGCCATATACGATCCAAAACATCGGACCTCATCGTTCGATGATGAAGCGCTTCTCATCAAATTAAATTATATTTAATTAAATACAGTAGCAATGTTCCGCTTGTGAGAAACCATACATCGCTCCTGCGATTTTGTGAAACAAGAATGAAACAAAGAAACCACACCGTATGTGATCTTCCTATGACGTGAGTCGTTTGGAGGGGATATGATGAACCAAAGACAAATCAACAAGAACAAACCATATTATGGAACCTCCGTACAGGAAGGAACCATGTCAGCAGACGCCGGCCTTCAAAAGTCGCGCAACGAAAAATACCTCAAAGCACTCCAAACCCTTGCTGAAAAGGATCCAGAGGGGTTTTCTGCACTCGCACCCGAATTAATCAAGCGCAGCGTTTGGAATTTACGCGGCCCCGATCCATATTTTTCTGAGAAATTATCCAACTGGTTTGAAGTTGCATACAAATGGGAAGATTTCAAAGAAATTTTACCAAACGATGCACACCTGACAAAAAGAACGCACGTTGATGCTCCGAGAAAAGAAAATCTTTCCGAGCTCCATTCAAAGTTTTTTTCAAAACTAGAACAACGGTTTTCCAAAGATTACCAACGCTGGGATGCGCCAACGCGCGACCAATTCATCATTCTTGGCATGCTTGCCATGGAAGGGAAAGACGGCGTTAAGCAAGGCAAGCTCGCACATTTCCTCGGCAACGGGCTCGATGGAATTGGTGGATTGCCCAGTTCAAACGCCATACGCGCAGCCAAGATCGCACTTAGCAGGCAAGCAAAACCACTCAACCTCTTTTCGCCCTCGAAAGGAAACGGTGATGCACGCCTTCACGCCTTTGCAGATGAAAACCTTGCAGATCTTGTGACCAGGTTCGTGCTCTCGATGCGGGCGTCAATCCTGTTGCCACCCGCCATGGTCCATGCACAATGACCCTCGAACATCGCGTCGCGCCTTTCATATAGGGTCGGACTGTTGTTGTTATCAGAGGGAACGTTGGGTTCCCTATGACCGACCCGTGAAATAACGATGCATTTGGAGGATCAATACAAGACATACAACAAGGGACAGAATCAAAGGACTGCGAGCCAGTTCAATGCACATTTTAGCGCTGCTAAAGTGTCTATTTACTCCCTTGTTGAGCGCTTGGAAAACAACACGATTCAGTGCGCAGCATCAACACAATCCCAGAATTGCCTTCCCACCAGCTGGGCCAGCGATCTGGAAAGAGAGAACAGCGGGTTCTCTGTGTAAAAACAACCAAAAAAATAGGAAGTGAAAAACATGAATAAGAAAATAATGAGCGTGCTAATTGCAATGTTCCTTGCTCTCTCTGCAGTTTCTGCAGTGAGCGGTGACGGATCTGACCCACTCGACCCATCTGATGGTGGCGCCGATTGGGACGGTGACGGTCTCACCAACTCCGAGGAACAGAACCAAGGCACTAATATGAACAATGCAGACAGCGATGGCGACGGACTACCTGATGGTTGGGAAGTCTCCAACGGCCTTAACCCAACCAATGGTGGCGACGGAAATGCAGATCCTGACGGCGATGGCTTGACCAACGCCCAAGAGTATGCATCGGGTACCAACCCGAACAACGCCGACACCGACGGTGACGGCAAGGCCGACAACGTTGACTCGTTCCCGAACGATCCGAACGACGGTGAATACTCCGATTCCGACGGTGACGGTATCCCAGACGCATACGACCCAGATTTCTCGGAATCTGACGCAGGCGCTGGTGACGGCGGCACTGAAGGTGGCGGCGAATCCGACGCCGGAGCCCAAAACCCAGCACCTGGTCAAGGACAAGGTCAAGGACAAGGTCAAGGACAAGGTCAAGGACAAGGTCAAGGACAAGGTCAAGGACAAGGTCAAGGACAAGGTCAG
>JAQXFM010000216.1 GCA_029250305.1 Candidatus Poseidoniaceae archaeon
ACGAAATTGCAGAAGGTGCTGTCGTCGCAAGGCGCGCTATGTTCGGTGAAATTGAACCCGTTGAATGGCGGGAGCGCCCCAAGGCTGTCGTTGCCAACCAACTGGTGCTCATGGCACACTCGCACAACGCCGTTCCGATCGACACCGCTACAGAGATCATTGGGAACGCCAGTCAATTCAAGGGGTGGAACAGGCAAGATACAGAGGCGATTCTCAAGGTTCTGGCCGACAGTTGGATCATTCGTCACACGCCAGATCCAAAGGAAATCCCGTGGTATCGATGGCCGGCGAAGGTCTATGCACACGCTCAAGCCGAGGCAAAGGCGAAAAAATTGGACCTTCCGGAAGAACGCCCGAAGTACAATGTTCCAGACGAAGAAATCTCAACAGGACTCAAAGAACTCAACGTTCCTGTCCCTACAGCCTTCGCAAAGGGGTGGTTTTCAACGGCTGGACGCACACGCCAATGGGTTACCAATCACCTGTCGATGATTCCAGATAAGCAATCCTATCGAGTCAGGGACGCCGTCACAAGAAGAAGCCTCGGAAACGTCGATGAGGCGTTTGTTCTCTCCCTAAACGACAGCGGTGAGGACGACGATGGTCATCGTAGGCAATTCGTCATGGCAGGGCGCACTTGGATGATCATTGATGCAGATCCCGAACAATCCGAGTTGCTTGTGACACCAGTTTCCGACCAGGCCAGCGCCCCACAGTGGGTTGGTGAATTACCGCCTGTTCCCAAGGCCATTGCCAGGGATATTGGCCGGTTGCGTCACTTGATTGCAGAAGACATTGGTGCGTACGATGCACCAGTGGAACACAACGAAGATGCGCTCGATGTCAATGGGCTGTTCGCTGGCCGGAACTCATCGCTGAAAGAACATCCAATCGATGATGAGGCGCTTGGTGTCTTGGCAGAAACAATAACCAGCCACTTGGAAGTGACTGGCGTCATTGCCACCGACCGAAAAATCACCATTGAAGAACGAGAGGATGCCATCGTCATCAACTCCTGTCACGGATCTCGAATCAATGAGGCGCTCGGCCATTTTCTTATGGCCATGGCATCGACAAAAACTGGGAAATGGGGCCGTTTGGTCAACGAGCCAACACGGATTAGCCTTCAAACTGGATCGATTCATGCCGATCACATAGTTGGATGGCTGACTGAGACGCCACCCGATGCGCTGCAAGGTTTGTTGAGCGTCACATTGCCGAACTCAAGGCAGGTGCGTTGGCGCTTTGCGCAGGTAGCGAAGACCTTCGGAATTCTCCGACATGGCGTCGACCCTCGTAAAATCAACCTCCAAGCTTTGCTGCGAAAATACCGAGGAACAGTGGTCATGGAAGAGGTGCTCGACAAGTTGTTCCATGAACGCATGGATGTGCTTGGTGCTCGAGACGTGATGCATGCGATTCAAAGTGGATTGATTGAAATCGAAGTTTCACCAACTGGCCCGATGGGGGTGTCAAACCGTTCGAGTCGGGACTTGTTGTTGCCAAATTGGGACAACGCAGCAGTGCGTGAGAAACTTAAGACGCGCCTTGTCAACGAACGCGCCGTCTTGTGCTGCTTACGATGCAAGAACGTTCGCAGGTTCAGGGTTGCACGGTTCAATGAAATCCCAGGCATTAACAAATGCACGAAATGTTCCGGAACCATGCTCGCCTGTGCTCGAGAAGGCATGCAAGCCATGCTTGAGGGCTGGGTTGCTTCGGAAGATGAGAAAGACCAAGCCCGAATGATCAAGAACGCTGACATTGTCAAAAGCAGGGGCTACGAAGCCGTTGTGTGCCTCATGGGACGAGGGGTGGGTGAAGCCACCGCACAGCGTTTGCTAAGGCGAACCCAGCGCAACAACATGGAAGGATTGCTCGAAGCGATTCACAATGCAGAAATTGAGTACGCCCGAACGAGACGATTCTGGGCTTAAACGGGCGATTCCATCTTGTTGATGGCAAGGGATGCGGCGACAACATCACCGTCTTCCCACCAATCAACTGCGATGAATGTGGGTCGTTTGCCATGTTGAATCCAGCATTCAGTCGCTCGCTCGACCAAAAAATCGACGTTGTTTGCTTCGTCACCCCTCGAAGGGTCTGAAAGCCCAAGTGGACCGCGAAGCCAGTTGTTCATGTGAAACACTTCTTGTTCGGGATCCCCACGCAGTGGGTCGCAATTCATGTCCTCAGTGTTCTCTTCAGCAAAATTAGTGGTCCAGCTGTGGGTCAAGAAATCATGGATCCAAGGGTGGTTTGGATCTGCGCCCTGCTCCCAGAACACAACCAATTGAGTGCCAGACTGAATCATCGATTCCAGCGTGGGCCATGGTTCATTCATCGAATGGATGAAGACTTGTTCGTACATACCAGATGCTTCGAACACCGCTTTCAAATGGTCTGGCTGGACATAATTTTCGACGAGCAGCGTCACAACATCACGGGGGGAATTCTCCATCAACCCATTCAATTGACTCAACCAAGATTCCGCATTCACATTGCCATAACTGCACGGACTAAACCCTCGGTCATCGTCGCCATGGCACAACCTGACGGTTTCGACTCGTTCATCGCCAAGGGTCTCGTAATGAGTGTCGATCATGAACGCCCTCATGCCTGCGTTCCATTGTGCTAAAAGACCGGTTTGGTGGTTTGCTGCCGGGTAGTAAATTCCATCCTCATGCGTGGAAAAAGCATTGTGAGTTTCAGGGAACGTGACATCCGAATAACTGCGTTCGCACAACACGACCAATCCGTTGCAAGCCTCGCCTTCCTCAGGATCCTCTTCGCTTTGGGTTTCGCTCATTGGGACGGTGGGCGTCACACATCCAGAAAGCAACAGCAGGATGGTGAGAGCCAATGCCCCAGTGGAACCCCGCATGGGTCTGCGTTGGCGCTTCAGTGCATCAATGAGTCGGTCCATATGTCAGGCCTTTGGGTCGACCGTACGGACGAGCACACCTGCTTCGAGCAGCATGCCATTCGAGGTGTCAAAGTCTTCTTGCCATCGTTCAGGGATGTTTTCTGGCGTCGGATAGACAACCTCGCGGATGCCTGCTTGAATGAGAGAGCGCGCACAACGGGAACAGGGGGGCCAGGTCACAAATGCTGTGTTGCCTTTGAGGGAGACGCCGATGCGAGCAGCGTGCATGATGGCGTTTTCCTCTGCATGGCAGATAAGGGGGTATTTTTTGTTGCGATCTGTGAGTCGGTCGTTGTCGTCGCTGATGCCTCTTGGAAAGCCATTGAACCCTGTAGATCGAATCTCGCGGTCCTCGCCAACAACAACACATCCGACCTTCGTCGAGGGGTCCTTGCTCCATCCGGAGATGTGTGTTGCAAGGTCAAGAAAACGTTCGTCCCACTTGTCACTCATTGTCGCACCAACCCAAGCACATTGGTCGGTGCTATCATTGCTTCGCCAAGAGTGAAAGGTCTTCATCGCTGGAACGGCCGAGCGCCTCGAGGATGTTTCCTTGCAAGTACAACGAACCGAGGCTGACCACCAAACCGACCTCACCGGGCTGGCTTTCAGTAAGGTGGTGAATGGCTTTGAACGGTTGGGGTTCGACACGAACAGATTTGCACGGCCAGGCAAGGCTTGCGATGGCCGTTGCTGAAACGGCAGGGTACCTGCCGCCCTGTGGTTCAGTGAAGACCAGTTGATGCGGTGGATGACGTTCGCAAAGTTCGATGAGAGGCTGGCAGAAAGCTGTCAAGTCTTGCTGTGGTGATGTACCAAACACAAGCGTCCAGCCGAAGGGTTTGATATGCTTCGATGCTGCAATGAGCTGTTCCAACTCCGGCAGCACTCGCAGCAAGCCGGAAGGGTTGTGAGCAGCATCGAGCACAAATGGATGCGCCGAATGGGTGCTTGGTTCGACGCGCTGCATGCGTGCTGGCCAGCGCACCTGCTCGAATGCCTCGTCCATAGCGGATGTTGGGAGCCCAACTTTTTCGAGAAGAGAATTGGCTAAGATTCGTCCCTCATTGCGAACTGATGTCCCCGGAGGAATCTCAATCAGCGTTGGAACGGCAGGCGCCTGATGTTCACCGAGCGCCCTCTGGCCAGCGGATTGCACTTCGTCAAGCATGGATTGTTGAACATCCTCGTTCATTGGGTGGCGAATCAGAATTGGAAGATTTGGACGGGAAATAGCCGCCTTCTCTTTTGCAATCTGAGGCAATGAATCGCCAAGTATGTCGCTGTGTTCTGCGCTCACGGATGTGATCAAACAAGCGGTTGCAGGACCCGAACGAGTTGCGTCCTTGCGCCCACCCAACCCGGTTTCAAGAATCAAGACCTCGACGCCAGCATCACTCGCGCATTGCATTGCAGCGAGGTAGGTGGCCTCGAAAAAGGTCAATGGAACCATGGGGTCTTGGGCCGCAGCATCTCGAACCGCACCCAAAGCATCCTCGAACGGGGTGGATGAGATTGGAACCCCGTTGATTCGAATCCGTTCCTCAACCCGAATGAGGTGGGGCGATGAAAATAGGAGGTTCGTAACGCCATTGAGCGTCAGCGACCCTGACATGAGCGCGCACGCAGTTCCCTTGCCATTGCTTCCTGCGACATGGAGGATGTGTTCGGGTGTGTGTGGAAGCTGAAGTCGCTCGAGGACGGATTTGGTATGAACAAGACCAAGGGCCATTCCGCCCTTTTTGGTCGC
>JAQXFM010000058.1 GCA_029250305.1 Candidatus Poseidoniaceae archaeon
ACGAGAAAAAAACCAACTGAAAGGACTCAGCAGAACAATGATTCTGATGAGGTGGCACAACGCTCAGTCACCCGCAGAAGAACAGCCACTGTGAAACAGAGCAGGGAAGGACCAATCACTGCGGTGAAAAGAAAGCGTTTGGACGATCGTTCAATGGTTGAACCAACGCCAAAGAAGAAGGCAACGAGGAAGAAAGTCGTATCGCAAACACCCGTCCGAAAAACCAGAAGGGTTGTCACAAAGGCAGACAAAGAGATTGAAGAATCACCAAGCGAACGTTGATCCTGCGTGAAGCTTGCATGCGTCCACGAGGAATTGTTCGAGGCCTTGCTTGTGCTCGCCATCCAATCGATTGAAAACTTCTCCAAAATATCGGTTGAGTCGATCGTACTCTAAGTCAGATCTTGACATCGACCACTCAATGACTGATTGCCGTTCATCGGGGTCGTTTTCGAATAACTCTAAGCGTTGCAAGAGCGCTTGCTGAGCAGCCTTCACATCTTCGATCGGTGTATCTTTTCTCGCAGCAAATACACCGAATACCATCGGCTTATTGGTTCGTTGAAGCCATGCCTCGCCGAGGTCCATTTGTACCAGGTGCGGGTGTTCCTTTGCACCCTCAAGGGCGCGGTCTCCAATCAAAAGGGCTCCATCGCATTTTTCGAGCATGGTATCCAAATCTGGACCCATCAATTCGGTTGCAGGAGTCAAATTTTCTTGGGCTAAGATGAAGCGGAGAAGGGCTACAGAAGTCATCGAATCCGTTGGTAGAGCAATGCTCTTCATCTCCTTGACTGGTCGATCTCCGAACACAAGGACACTCCCGACCTCACCTTTGCTGCAGATGCCTATTTCTGGAACCAGTACGAGTTCATCTGCGTTCCGCGCATAGTCTGCTGCCGGAATGGGTGCGAGTACACAATCTCGACGCAGCAGATGACCGGTCAACCACGATGGTGGCGCTGGCAATACATCCCATTGCTCGTCCAGACCGTGGAACAGTGGATCACAATTGAGGAATGCGACCCTGCCGATTACATTCTTCCATTGTTCCTTCGTTGCCATCAAAAAAACCTCTTCATTGGACAACATTGAGTTTACGTATGCGTTTTGGTTCAGGGGCGTCATACACTTCGAAGCGCTCGTATGTGGTGTTTCGCTGAATCGGGATGCATCCTGCGTCCTTAATCAGACGCGAAAGTTGGAATCGGTCGTGTTCGAGTGGGGTTGTGGAACCTGCAAGGTGCATGATGGATTCTTTTTGGACCGTGCCATCGATGTCATCAGCGCCGAATTGCAACGCCAATTCTGCCAATTCATCGCCGATGTTCATTCGGTATGCTTTGATGTGGGGGATGGTGTCGAGCATGAGGCGAGAAATAGCAATGGTTCGTAAAACTTCACTGCCCGTTGCCAATTGAGCCTCGGGCAACCTGCTGTTGTCGGGGAGGTACGGGTAAGGAACAAAGCATTGGAAACCATTCGTTTCGTTGGCGAGGTTTCGAAGGGAAATCATGTGGTTGAGTCGCTGTTCGAGGGTTTCGATCGTTCCGAACAGCATGGTGCAGTTCGTTGACAGACCGACTTTATGTGCCGTTTTGTGAATCTCCAGATATTCGTCTGAACTTTCCTTCCCGTTGCAAATGATGGCGCGAACATCGTCGTCGAGGATTTCGGCACCACCGCCAGGTAACGAGCCAAGGCCTGCTTCTTTGAGACGCATGAGCGTATCCTCGTACGTTGTGTTGGAAACTTGGGAAAGATGCTTAATTTCCACAGCAGTAAGGGCCTTGATGGTGATGTGTGGAAAGGCTTCCTTGGTTGCTTGGAAGAGTGATTCATAATGTTCGACCCCCCAATCGGGATGAAGGCCTCCAACAGAGTGCACTTCATCGACGTGTTCGGCATACTTTGCCAAATCCTCAATGTAAGCATCGATGTCCATTGCGTATGCATCCTTGGCTTTCTTTGATCGACGAAAAGCGCAGAATTTACACGCCAACACACAGACGTTCGTCTGATTTACGTGGACATTGCTGTTGAAAAAGGCCTTGTTGTCAAACCGTGATGTTCGTACTTGATTGGCCAAGAGGCCTACCTCATTCAGGTTGGGGTGATGATAGAGAGTGAGTCCGTCTTCGAGGGAGAGTTGTTCTCCTGCAGTTAACTTGCCGACAATGTCGGATAAATCGTCGCTCCAATCATGTTGTTGGAGCGATATCCCAAGGCGGAGACGCCAATCCTCGTGACTGCCAGCCACACTTCGTGTTGAAGTCCATGCTGGCATGAATTACCCTGCGGTGGTTTCCTATTGAAGATGTGGTTTTACCCACATGTTGCTTGAGTTCAATGTCCAGGCGTGAAGAAATTCGAATTTACGATGAATTTCCGGAATTCTTCCACGACAAACACGGAGCCAGCCACAGCAAAAATAATGATCCAATCAGTGGAAGACAACGGCGAGGTTGTCATGAGCGAACCAATGGCGAGGGAAGTGAACGGGATCGTTGCCTCGGCGAATTGGACAAAGAACAACAGCAACCCAAGCGAGAGAAGGAATGCCACATTGATCCATTTGTTTGAAAACAGTCCAAGCTTGAAAGCACTTTCTCGATTGCTCCTGCAATTCATCACATTAAACAACTGATACACGATGAATACGCCAAATGTCATGGTTTGAGCGTGGTCGAATAGATCGTTCTTGTATTCATTTGACTTTTCCAGTTCTGCTGCATCACCGCTTTCACACAATGCTACATCGAACGGTGCGTTGTCTGGGTCTTCCAATGGGTGCAAGTTACACGAGTCCCCTTTCTCCCACACACCGCCGCCAGCAAGGAAAAACACGAGGAGCGTCCCTGTAACCATGACCGCACCCAAGAAGAAAATCAGGGCAATGTCACGGGAATTTGGTAACCCTTCGTCTAC
>JAQXFM010000346.1 GCA_029250305.1 Candidatus Poseidoniaceae archaeon
TGCGAAATATTTGAATCCATGGATTCAGATAGATTATAGAAACGGTGTACTGAACGCCATAAACGGGACCAATAATCCTGCAAGCGGAACCCAAGGAAAATTGTGAAAATTCTCCCAATAGGATCCATGAACCAGGTCGTTCAAATCGAGCATTGGACCAGTCCCCTGTTTAGGAACCGTGTTATGTGAATGAGGGATGTGAGAACTGGACAAAATTGGTCCCAAAAAATAACTTTCACAAAAAAAGGAAGGTAGGGGGTCCGAGAGGGCCGTCGAAACGGCCCCCTCGGCGGCTCTTCTCCTCGTAAGGAGACGGTGAAGGGTGTGCCTTCAGGTCAGATCAGTAATCCCAATCTTTGTTTTCTTCATCATCATTTCCACCACGGGAAAGGATGAACGCACCGACCACAAACGCCACGAGAACGACGCCCGCAATCATGCCCCAGGCGACCATTGGGATTTCCCCTTCAGGTGTTTCGCCTGTGACGTTGGTACCGTCGTCAACGTTGGATGTATCAGCATCTCGCTGGTAGTCGATGCTGTTGAGGGCTGCTGCTGCTGCAGTGTTACCCAATGCGTCGACTGGTACGGCGGTGAAGTAGTAGGTGTAGGTTCCTGCTGCTGTTGGCTTGTCAATCACCACATCAGTGGTGGTTGTCGAAACGCACGTCGATGGCATGTTTGCTGCATTGAAGGTACCACGTTGATAGCACACGTTCCATGAAACGACATCGTATGTTTCGCCAGTAGCGTCCCAATCGACAATCCATGTTTCTCCACTTTCCGAGACTGCGAAGTTCATGGCAGACACGCCGCCGTCAACAGACTTGTCAGCGGTCACGTTTCCAACACCCTTTGGTGTGGAACATCCAACAGTGTTGCAGATTTCAACGACCACATTGTAGTAAGCGTTGTGAACTGTGTTCGATCCAGAGTAGGAGAATGTGGTTGTCCCAACACCCAATCCGGTGGTGAATGCATCGGTGCATCCAGCATCGCCTTCACAGATGGTAATGTCGATGCTGTCAGATTCGAGCATGGTTCCGTCGACGCCCCAGTTGAGGACAATCGCTCCGCCCTTGGCTGCTGCAGCACTGAATCCAGTGATGCTTGCGTCAGGGACATCTGCTTGGGCAAGGGAACCGCCCATGAGCACGAGCGCACCAGTAGAGAGCACTGGGCTGTCTGCAGGGAGTGCGTAATCGAACACTTCGGTCGTTGCGTCAACGTCGCTTGCTTCAGATGCGATGAGGGTCCATAGACCTGCATCAGTCACGTACCAAAGAGAGGTTGCTCCGAGATCCTTTGCCACCGTGACACTCATCGATTGTTCGAGGACGTCCGAAGCCGAGAAAGTCGTGCCCGGCGCGTACTCAACTGCTCCGACTGCACTGTAAGTGCCGGAGTAGCCTGGCAACTCTTTGTTCTCGTAGTTTGAGAGAGCAGTATCAGTAGCTGTGATTGAGAATTCACTTGGTGCGTAATACTTGATGGCGTACGACACAGTGATTCCAGCATCAGTGGTAGCAGAGCCACCGCCGTTGTTCCAGATGGTCAGCATCAATTCTTGGCTGGTCGATCCGCCGTTAGCGTCGTAAACTGTGAACGAGACTGGGAAGGCAGTCACGTACGAATCAAGGATTGGGATGGTGCACGATTGTGCTTGGTTGCTTCGTTCGCAACCGGGCAACTCGTTCCCTGCGTTCGACCACGAGTATTCGAGGCCAGCAGCCGATGGGTCGTCAACATCGAACACCGTAGCAGACATCTGCAATGGTGTCTCTTGTCCGGTGAACAACTCGCCTTCATTCATCAAATCAAGGGAGAGAATCATTGGGTCGTTGTTTCGAACATCGACCGTCATGCTTCGATCGTTGTTGGAGGGACGTGCGTCGTTGGTCTTTCCTTCGAGCGTCAATGAAGCAGCGAAGGTGTGCTCACCGGTGTCAAGGTTGGTCATCATGCAAGCATATCCGGTCAATTCCCCAGGTAGGTCAGGGTTTCCGTCACCGGTTGAGTCGTAAAGTGAGGTTCCGAGTTCTTTGTGCATGTAAGATGGTTCAAGGCCAGTTTCGCAAGAGTTTGCGACAATGGTAGACTCAACACCTTCGGGATTGGTGATGGTGAGCGTCACGTTCCAGTCGTAGTTAACGGATGCATCGCTTCCTCGGTGCTCAACTTCCACGTGGAAGTAGGAGATACCGACGTTGAGGTCTGCAGGTGCATCATCGCTCATCATACTGGTCGGGTTGCCAGTTCCATCGGCGTTGTAGCCTTGAGCGACTGTCATTCGAGCGACACGGATGTCGTGGTATGTTGCTTCACTGCCGAGGATTTCGTCGTCATCAGTGCTAGGATATGCGTCTTGAGTGAACTCTTGTTCGCAAATCTGGTTCCATGTCTCGTTTGTTGCAGGGTCTGTTTCTTGGCAGGAGTCCCATTGGCTGTATTGAGTGTAACCGATCATTTGAGCAGTGAGGCCGTAGGAGGCTTCCTCAGCGGAGCCATCGAATGTCAAACTGCCACCATAGGTATACTCTGTCAAGTAAGAGAGTACGTTTCGGACATCTGTGTCGACGACAGGAGGGTCGGTAGAAACATTGGTGAATGTTTCAATAGTAGTTGAGGTTCCAACGACCAAGTCGTAAAATGCATCTGCATAGAGGTTCGTGCCGTCGTCAGCTTGGAGAGCGGTAATGTCGCCGCTGCCCTTGAGGCGAATGGTCACGCCACGTG
>JAQXFM010000358.1 GCA_029250305.1 Candidatus Poseidoniaceae archaeon
ACTGCCAGAAGAAGACATGGTCTCCGAAAACGCTGTAGAAAGTGAGTGAACTGGACTATCTTCAAGAGGAGCATTCTCAACGCAAACCTATGCAGCACGCGACAACGGCTTGGGATTCAGGCCGTTTCAATCGAAGGGTCACCACTTTTGCACATGCCATGATCATCATCAGTTTGGCCGTTGTATGGCTGATTCTGCTGAAGGGAGTCTTGCAACCTTTCTTCATTGCACTTGGCCTGTACTTTGTCCTCAAACCAGGTTCCGACTACCTCTCTACCAATGGATTCCCTGTGATTCTGTCCTACCTCACAATGGTCCTACTAACATTGCTCGTGGTGTCTTCAGCAGCCTTCTTTGCGTACCAACAAGCAGCGGAGGTTCTTGAGGACGAAGCGAAGATGGACGAATACAACAGTCTTCTCGAAGAACGGTGGCACGATTTGAAGACGGGAACGGCATTGTCCGCAGCGTTCGACGATGACGCTGCCCTCAACAACACCCTTGTCGAAGATCTAGCAGAATGGGGGGTTCTTGAAAACGATGAACAAATTTCAGACGTGGCTGTTGGCATGCTTGCAGGCGTGGGTTCAATGCTCACTACAAGCATTACAGTGATGTTTTTCCTCATTTTCATCATCTTTGAGGCAAGCTTGCTACCGGGTCGAATCGAACGTGCTTGGCCCGGTGGAGCCAGTGAGAAAGTCCAGATTGTTCGGAGCAAGATCGAAGCCAGCGTCAACACCTACATTGTTGTGAAGACGGGTGTAGGTTTTGGAACAGCCGTTTGTGCGGGGATCATCATGCTTGCCTTTGGCATTGAATTGTGGTTCACATGGGCGTTGCTGACCTTCTTGCTCAATTATGTGCCATACATCGGTTCGTTGATCGCTACGCTACCACCGATTATCCTTGGACTCATTCTGCTCGAGCCTGCAGGCCTCGCACTTCTGATCCTGTTGCTCCTCACAAACCAACAGGTGTGGGGACAAATTATTGAGACGCGGTGGGCAGGAAGAGCTCTTGATCTCTCACCTGTCGTCTTGCTGCTTGTGACAGCAATTTCATTCGCTGGATGGGGGATTCTTGGTATGATTCTCGCCGTGCCATTCGCAGTGATCATCAAGATTGTCTTGGAAAACATCGAAGCAACACGCCCAATCTCCATCTTGCTTTCAGAACGAGCACCATCGATTGATGAAGCATGGAACGAGGCTATGAAAGATGGAAAATTATCCTCTTTCGAAACGCAGTCCCTCGGACAATTGCAAGAAGTTCTTGGCTATTCCAATCGTGAAGTTAAACTCATTTCCGGACGAATCGCAGTCGAACGGGTGCTCCGAAAGAACAAGATTACAGATGACCAATTGGATCTCATCGCAGGTGTGGCAGATGAACTTCGTCACCATCAAGATTTAGCAGCCGAAGTGACTTCAACTCTGCATCAAGGAAAGATTACCAAGGAAGTTCGCCCCTTGCTCAAGCAGTTCCTAACGGCAATCGAAGAAGAGTAATCACAGGACTTCTGTGAGGATCTTCTCAAGTTCTGTGTTAATCATGAGAATGAGCGTTCCAAATTCTGGTGGAATGTTCGGGTCCTCATACAACTCTTCGAGCTTGGATTGGGCCATTGCAATGCGTACGTCGATTTTTTTGGCTTTGTTAAGCAGCCAGTTATCGCACGCTTCTTTTGCTTGACGGCGAATGTTTCGGGGAACTTTAGGGTCATCAATTTGATTGATGACTGTAGCAACTTGTTGAAGACGAGTTTCGATATCCATGTTTACAGCCCCTTTGGTCGATACCTAACGCTGTGTGTAGGCCGTCTTTAAGTTGATTGCCGCCACCCGCACACCATGGACTTCACCGAAAACGATCTTTTGGGCTGGTCCCGAATCTTCGCACTTGTCCTTGGAATGGGGTGGGCTGCGTGGATGGACCACAAAGAGCGAAGGGTTAGCAATGACCATTGGCTTGTATGGATCAAACCTGCTCTGTTTCTTTGGGCCCTGGATCTGATGAACCAAGGGGCTGACTGGACCATCTACCTCACCGCATCCGCCGTTGTCGCTTACGCAAGCGGTGCTGTCCTTGGGCGGCCGTCATTGAGCGATCTTCGAAGTGGGTCACGACTGGACGCTGCCGTACTTCTGTGGTATGCAATCAGCGGCGTCGGAATGGTTGCTGGAGCTGTCGCCTACCAATCCACACAGCCGTTGGATGTGCTTCTTGGGAACGACCCCGGTTTAGGAGCGCTTTGGTGGAAGACGTTGAGTGTCCTGTTCGTCATCCTGATTATTGACGGCGCATGGCGATTGCGTTTGCTCCACGGCGGAGCCGATGCAAAGGCTTTGATGTGGGTGGCGTTGCTTTTTCCAGGCTGGGCAACCATGCCTTTGCTCTTGTCGGATGCAACGGTGAATGCAACTGTAGCGCTCCCACCGAGCCTTGCTTTGCTCATGTGGGGTGGATTGAGTTTCCTGGTCATACCAATTGTCTTGCTGGTGAACAACATCGTAGCGGGAAACATTGCTTCATTTGGAGATTTGAGGTTAGCATGGCATGCCTCACGGATTGAACGAAATGAAGTGCTCAACAGGCATGTGTGGCTGTTGACCACTTTGATCGAAATGCCAGATGGAACAACGGGCGCCCACCACCGAACCCGTGCACCCCGGACAACGCCGTCCCGCGAAGATTTGGAGGCAGCAATTGCAGCGCTCGAAGAAGCAGGTGTTGACCAAGTTTGGGTCAGCTCAAAATTGCCACTGCTGGTGTTTTTATTTCCAGCAATTGCGCCACTCATGCTGTTAGGTGATCCAATGGCATTGTTGATGCCGATGCTTGGATTGTAAGCAAAAAGTGCTGGACATCATGCGCCCTTGCGCTCGATGTTCTTACCTCGTAGACCCTTGTAACTGCACTTTCGGCAGCGGGTTGCACGAACTGCATTGCGTGCGTTGCAGCGCATGCAAATCTTGCGGTGGAGCAAGCGTGCTTCAGCTTCAGGGAATCGTGCCATGGCCAAGCGACTGACTCCCCCTATTTAATCACAACCGAGTGAACAATGTAGGCCTGTGCCTCATTTTGAAGGGATTCACCTCTTACCAACTTGATGGGAAGCAGTGTTGAAAGCCCACGGCCCGCTAGCATTGGTATGCGTGTGATGCGACTGCCTGGCATTCACCACGACTCAAATGTCGTCGTGGTCACCGGCTCCGCAGGTTCGCTGATGATTAACGCTGGAACATCTTGGTACCAGTCGCTTCAAGTCGAGCGAGTCAAAGGCCTGCTGGGCGACGAAGCAACGCTCGACAGGATTCTCCTCACGAGCAAGCGGTACCCATGTTCAGGTGGGGCCAAACACCTTTCTGAGATGTTTGCAAATTGCCCAGTCCATGTGCACGAAGAAGGCCAAGCAGCACTCGAAACAGGCGACTTTTTCTCGACGTGGGCAAGTCGATTCGATTCAGACATGCCCCCTATTGGCACCGAGCCATGTGCCAGTGGTGAAGTGTTTGCATTGGGCGATGGCGAAGTCGAAGCCATTCATCTCCCGGGTTGCTCGGCTGACGAAATTGGATATTGGATCAAAGATCAATCAATGATGGTGCTTGGATGCACCCTTCCGAGAGGTGACCGGCCCGCAAGGTGGGATTTACCCGGCGGTTGCTTACCGGACTTGATTGATAGTTTAGAACGCATCAAAAAGCGACAACCATCGGCCATTGTACCGATGCAAGGGCCAGCAATCAAAGGAAAAAGGCATGTCAAAGATGTTCTCGAGATGCACCTCAAGTTCCTGCGTGAATGTCTTGAGAGGGATGGTGCAACCCCGAAGTCATGGGGCCGACCCGCACAAACTGCCCTGTGGTACACCTCTCACCCACCGTGGCCGCTAGAGGAAAAAGAAGCGGTCTAAGCAACAACTGGAAGGTCAAGCATCAATGGTTGAGGTGCATCGCCGCTCCGCTGCTGAGATTCCAGAATTTTCGCACGTCGGTTCGCACGTTGCTGGGCTTTTTCAGTGAACGGTTGTGTCCCGTCGATGTTCATCGTTTGTGAGCCGTCCATCGAGTAGGTCGCTCGGTGCCACCCACTCTGGATGTGGATGATGTTGTCGTGCAGTCGAAGGCTTGAGACCGGTCCGTCATAGGTGAACAGCTTCACGCCTCGACCTGGGACATTTGGCCCAACCATCCAGACTTGACCTGCTTGGGTTGCTACGAGAAAGGAGGTCTCACTTGGAGCGGCACTGCACATCGATCGGACAACGCCACCATCCACTGTAAATTTGTCAACCAAGTCCAAGAGGGGGAGGGTCAGGAATGTCACGCCACCTTGGGCATCACCAATGATGGCGGTCTCGATGCG
>JAQXFM010000362.1 GCA_029250305.1 Candidatus Poseidoniaceae archaeon
CCTGCCACATGAATGGTCAAATCGTCGCCGTTTGCTGCAGCAACGGTTGTCATGCCTTCAGTTAGGTCAGACGAGAGGGTGGTTCCGGCAACAACGTGGTAGAGGAGAATGTCTGCAAGTGCAGCGATTTCTTCTGTGGTATCGTAGGCGTCAAGATCGATGCCTGCTGCTGCAAAGGCTGCGTCTGATGGTGCGAACACCGTGTAATCATCAGTGCCGCTTAGGGTGGCAACGAGGTCTGCAGTTGTGAGCGCAGCAACGAGGGATGTGTGAATGGTGGTTGCGCTCGCGGTCGTTGCAAGGTTCACAGCTGGCGTCCAGGTGTATGCAGCGCAAATTGCTTCGCTGACATCGGAAACTGCGTGGGTCACGGTGTTGTAACATCCTGTGATTGTTTGGTCCATGACAGTGTAGTTCTCGACGTACAGGTACGAGTTGCACTCGACGTTGGAGGCACCGACTACGATGGTATGGGACACCATGTTGTAACAGATGTCACCTGCCGGCGGCATCAACACCTTGTCGATGACATGGATGACACCGTTGGTTGTTGCCACATCGGCGGTGGTGACGGTCGCACCACCCACGCTGACAACGCCATCGGCGACGGAGAAGGTTGCCTTGTCGCCGTTCACCATGTTGACGGAAAGACCGTCGGTGACTGCGGAGGATGGAACTGCACCCGAATAGACGTGATAGAGGAGAATGTCGGAGAGGGTTGCGTTCTCTTCAGGAGTGTCAAAAGATGTGAGATCGATACCAGCTGCTTCGAAGGCAGCATCGGTTGGGGCAAAGACGGTGAATGGTCCGTCGCCTTGGAGGGTTTCGACCAAGCCTGCTTGGGAGAGGGCAGCAACGAGGGCTGTGTGGACGCCGGTCGATTGAGCGGTTGCTGGGATGTCCAATGTTGGCTCTGGTGCTGGTGGTAGCAGAACTGCATCGATGATGTGGATGACGCCGTTGCTTGCTCCAACATCTGCGGTTGTGACCTTTGCGTTTCCGTTGATGGTGACGACGCCGTCAGCAACTGCGAAGGAGAGGTCCGCACCGTTGACGGTCGCAGCGGTCATGCCATCAGTAACATCTGCTGCGAGGACCGAACTTGCAATCACGTGGTAGGTGAGGATGTTGGCGAGGGTTTGGTTGTCCTCGTCGGTGGTGTATGTGGACAAATCGACACCAGCTGCCTCAAAGGCAGCGTCCGTTGGTGCAAAGACGGTGAATGGACCGTCACCTTGGAGTGTTTCGAGGAGACCTGCTTGAATCACTGCGTCAACCAGCGTGTTGTGGACGCCGGTCGCTTGGGCATTTGTGGGAATATCTTCGGTCTCGTCTGCCGCTGCATTGAGCGGGAGTGCGGACATTAGTAGGCTGGCTAGTATGAGTGTAGCAATTGCTCTGTTCATGAAGGCGTGTGAAAAAGAGTCCCGTATAAAGGACTGTTAATTTCCTTAGTTGAAAGGTGAGCGATAATCGCCCACATCAGCGGCAATTCTCAACAATTGGTTGTATTTTGCAACCCGATCGGAGCGCGCTGGTGCTCCTGTTTTGATTTGACCCGCGCGCGTGCCAACCGCCAAATCTGCAATGGTCACATCCTCAGTTTCCCCGCTTCGGTGAGAGATGACATTGTTGAATCCGTGCGACGAAGCAAGATCCATTGCTTCGAGGGTTTCTGTAACTGTGCCAACCTGGTTGAGTTTTACAAGCATAGCGTTCGCAGCCCCAATTTCGATTCCTTGAGCAAGACGCTCCGATTGAGTCACAAAGAGGTCATCACCCACAGTTTGTACCCTGTGCCCTTCGCGCTTTGTGAACAAAGACCAACCTTTCCAGTCGTCTTCTCCAAAGCCGTCTTCAATTGAAAGAATCGGATATTCGTCGAGCCAGCCAGAGTATACATCGGCGAGCGCCTCGCTTGAAAGGACCTGGCCGTCCATATGGTAGCCATCCTCGTGATGGAATTCGGTAGCAGCTACATCCAAAGCAATGCCCATTTGTTCCGTGGAATACCCTGCGCCCTCAATGGCTCGAACCATGTACTTCAGACCCTCTTCATTGGCGGGAAGATTCGGCGCAAAGCCACCCTCATCACCCACGCCGCCGAGCAATCCGTCAGCTTTGAGTTCCTTCTTCAGAGCGTGATAGGTCTCTACGCCTGCACGCAGGCCTTCCTCAAAGGTGTCAAAACCATGAGGCATGACCATGAATTCTTGAACATCGACGTTTGATGCAGCGTGTGCGCCACCGTTAAGGATGTTCAACATAGGGACTGGCATAAGTCCACCTGCAACACCGCCGATGTACTTCCAGAGGGGCAACTCATGCACTGCAGCACCTGCATGGAGGCAAGCCATTGAGACACCGAGCATCGAATTAGCGCCGAGGTTGGCCTTATTTTGCGTTCCATCCATTTCAATCATGACTTCGTCAATAACGCGCTGTTCATCGACTGGCAAGCCAACAAGTGCTTCAGCGATTCGTTCTGTGACGTTGTCAACCGCTGATTGAACTCCTTTTCCGAGGTAGCGAGAGGTGTCACCATCTCGCATTTCGAGCGCTTCATAAGCACCGGTGGAAGCCCCCGATGGTACAGCTGCCCGACCGAGCAAAGCCCCGTCAACAAAGCAATCCACCTCAATCGTTGGATTCCCACGGCTATCAAGGATCATTCGTGCATCGAGGCCAGTGATGTGTCCGGACATAACATTCCCTAACAACGCCTGTCGAAGACGCTCTTTGAAGTAAACGGCCAAATTTCTATCTCGGGCTTGTGGTGAATCCAATCAATTACATTTGGAAGGCTTTTTATCCCCTTTGTTCTTTGGTTACCTTCTAGAGGAGTTCATAACGCCGGACTTTTGACCCGAACAGGTAGGAAAACGAGATATTTTTTCCACATAATACTCGTTGAGCAGGTTTCATATACCCTAAGCGGAAGCGGTGGTCATGCCTCGTGTTGCAGAAATCGATCGTGCTATCCTCGCTCAACTCCGAAAGAACGGTCGAATGTCCTATGTGGACCTCGCACGAGAAGTCAGCGCTTCCGAACGCACCGTTCGAACCCACGTCCGCAAGATGGAAGAAGAAGGCACCATTCGAGGCTACACCGTTCGAGAAGGTGGGGTTGGACTCACCGCACTTGTCCGGATCAAGGTTTCACCAGGTGCTGAAATCGGCTCCTTTGCTTCAGAAGTGACCGGTTGGGAAGGCATCGAAATCATCTACGAAGTTTCGGGAGACGCTGATTTGGTCGCTCTTGTCCACGTGGACGACACCATGTCGCTGCGCACCTTGCTCGACAAGATGTGGCTTGCTGCACCAAATGAAATCGCTTCCACAACCACTGAACTCGTGCTTGAGCAGTATTGATTACTCTTCTTCACTGGTTGAAGGCGAGGGTTTGGCTTCTGGCGTCTTGGCTGGTTCAGGCACTCCATAATCGATGCCACAGCTGCGGCATACCATTTGGTCGTCCCAATCACATTGTCGTCGGCAGCCAGACATTGAATCGCTTCCTGTTCAAGCCTTCCATTTGACAGAACAACCGATGGATTCGGTTTGTTCAACATTCGGCTTTGATCCGGCGAGCATGGCGTCGATAGCGTCGCTCAGTTCTTGGGTTGTGACCTTTGTGGGATCTCTTGGCGAATCATCCATTCGACCTTGGTACACCAACGTCCCGTCGCTGTTGAAAAGGAAAAATTCAGGCGTACGCTTTGCGCCATAAGCATGGGCGATGGATTGGGTTACATCATGGAGATATGGATACCCCATGCCCTCCGCTCGCTTTTGCATGTGCTCAAAGGAATCATTTGGATAGACCTCTGGGTCGTTGGAATTAATGCCAACAAAGCCAATGCTACGGTCTTTGCATGCTTGTGCCATGGCCTCCATTCGGCTGATGTTTGCAATCACGTACGGGCAATGATTGCATTCGAACACAACAACCGTTCCATTTGCCCCTGATGCTGCATCAAACGACATCGTTTGCGCACCCACTTGGGCATGTGCATTGGTCAGTTCAAACGGTGGGGCTTGGTCGCCAGGAGTGAGGGCCATGTTACTAGGCCCTGTTCAAACCACTAAAAAACTTGTATTTTT
>JAQXFM010000020.1 GCA_029250305.1 Candidatus Poseidoniaceae archaeon
GAATCACCACCCTGAAGTTCACTTTGGCTGGGGCTATGTTGTGATTGAATTGCACACCCATGATGAAGAAAAAATCACCGACAAGGACCTGGCCTTGGCACATCGCATAAATCAGCTAATGGAAGCGTGACGCCAATGCCCAGCGACCCTAAAGGACGAACCAAACCTGGCTACAGGAAGCACTTGTTCGTCTGTGGACATGAGCGACCCGAAGGGGCTACACGGCCTTCGTGCGGGAAGCGAGGAAGCCTTGCGCTCATGCAATCGATCAAACGTGCTGCTAAAGAAGCAGGATTGACCGATGTCCGTGTACAGAAGTCCGGTTGTTTGGACTTTTGTGAGTTTGGAACAACGGCTGTCCTTTACCCAGAAGGCGTATGGTACACATTGGAAGGTGAAGATGCTGTGGCAGCGATGGTTCAACATTTGCAGCATGGCACCGGTGCCGAGGCCCACGAGATGGGCATGGATTGAACCCCACAATCGGGTCAGGCATCTTCGCCAAACTCAGACTCTTGCTCGCGGTCGGCTGCCATGCAGGGGTCAGCAAGGCATTCGACTGGAGCGGATGCAGCCATTTCGGAACCACCGGGCTTATCGGCGAGAACACCCTTTTCCACATACAGACTGGGACCGTTGTTCATGAAGTAGACAGAACCACGACCTGCCCGGGAATCCTCAGGCTGTGAGTTGTTGCCCGTTGCGCACGCATCAATGCAACCGTCAGCAAATGCGATGTAGACACGGCCTTCAAGGTCGATGGTGAGGTCGTTAAAGTCGAGCAAGTTTCTGTTTGATCCACCATCATCTGTCCGACAATCACCGCTGTTTAAGCACATGCTACCAATCTGAACGGGGTCATCGGAAAGGCGGTAGGTGTGGAAGATAGGATCTTCATCGAGGGCATTGAGACTGTATGTCACATAGATGTCATAGGACACATTCCCCGTAGCATAGTGAGGGTTCCCATTCCAGTTGTTTCCATCGATGTCGGTGGTGTTCAGCACTTCTGCGTTTTCGCTTCCAAGGTAAGTAAAGGCGATTCGGCCTGGGTCACCTGCGTCGACCTGTGGGAATGCAGTCGAGATGACCTCAATTGGACTAATACGGGTGCTTGTTTGCTCCCAAGTTTCGCCGGAATCTATGCTACGTGACATGTAGATGCCGAAATCTGCACCAGTCCAAACGTGATAGGCATTGGAATCGCTATCGGTCGCAACTTCTGAATTCTTGCGCGGATTTGGCGTTCCTGCGTCTTCACCCATTGTGCGCTCTTCCCAGTTAAGTCCGTTATCTCTGGAGAGAATGAGGGTCGGGGTTGGGACGCGGGGTGTAAGGTACACCGTGCCGTCAGGAGCGGTTGTGATGGCGCCGTGAAGGCCACCGTTTGTGGAAGCAAGACCGACGATGTTTCCTCCAACTTCGAATGATGCACCCCCGTCGAAACTTGTGAAGCAAGAAATTCCAACAAGCTTGTTGAAACAGAAATACACTGCCGTTTCGTAGGTCGGGTTGAATTGTCCCACGAGGCCAAATCCGCCATCGACCCAAGGACCGGTCGCGAGTTTGATGTGATCGTTGAGGGGCGTTGTCCCCGAATCGTGTGGGTTGCCCATCCATGATTCTCCATCGTTGTCCGACCAACCAATCCAAGTCGATTCAAGACCCATCATGTGAATGTTGAAAATTCGGTCGGTGACTGGGTCGACCCACCCATAGGGGTCGCTCGTGAAAGGAGCCTGTGTGATGTCTTTCGAGTCAACCCATGATTCACCTGCGTCGCATGAGCGCATTGGTTTTTCCATGGCGATGAAGAACATACAACCGCTGGATGTGATACCGATGCTGGGCTCCTTTCCAGTCTCCCCTACGTCGCTGAAGGTGAATTCCATCTCGATCGGTGCGACGTCAACAGAAGCACCCGTTCCATCGGTGACGAAAATCCGTTGGTCCATTACCGGCATCTCTTGTTCTTCTTCTTGGACATCTTCAGCACCAAAACACCCCGAAAGAGAGAGGGTGACGACAAAGAAACAGAGCATTAGAGCCTTGGCTCGCATGGTTTGGCCTAACAGGCCTCTCCATTTATGTTATGCATTGGAGGGCCTGAAACAACTGAAGGATTTCCGAGAAAAAAAGTATCACTGGGCGCAACTTTTTACTCTATAGAAAAGAGGCCTCATCAAAGTTTGACTGGTCGAGTCGCACCACATGCTTGACACTTGAGGAGCGTGGTTCGGTCTTGCTTCACAAAGTGTGTATCTGGTGCCGAGCACTGGCTGCATTTGATGTAGGCATTCACGTAGTTCGCAATTGTCTTCTTAATTCGCTTTGGAGGAATGCGCCCCTTGAATCGAGCACGAGGCCCATCACGAGAACCAGAAGTACCCAATTCGTTGAGAATGTATTGATAGACGTGATTGTCATCTCGATCCATCATGGAAACGACTTCGTTGAAATTCCGGAAAATCGTGTTCTGTCCCTCGATTAGAATTTGCGGAGGGGGCAATCGCCATCGTGAACGAGATGAGATTTCCTCTGGGATGTTCTCTCGTGCCCGGTCGAGCAGGGACTCGTAATCGAAGTCG
>JAQXFM010000023.1 GCA_029250305.1 Candidatus Poseidoniaceae archaeon
CATAACCCCACAACCAAGCTGGGCTACCGAGCGTCCATCCGTGATTTACGCTTTCGAAGTCCCATTCCCATCCTTGAGGAAGTATCGACAATGAAGAACCGTTGACGTCCATTCCATCATAACTGGAGCCTGTTGAAAAATCAGCTGCATCGGTCCAGGCGTTAGCCATGGAGGATTGCAGGCGAGCCGATTCGAGTTCTAAATCAAGGCCTTGAATCGCTTCACCATCGGGTATTTCCAACTCAATTTTGGTGCTTGCACCATCAGGGAACGAACCGATGGTGATGCCTTCTGCTTGGCCCAGTGTGATCGCAGTATGAATTGACGCTGCATCATCGAAATCATTCGACGGAGAGGGGGCATAGCCCTGCATCAATGTCGAAATCAAGAAAAGAAGTACGACGCCAACCGGAGTGAATCCCGCCTGCCCCAGCCTGCCCATGTCCTATACCACGCACCTCGGCAGGTGAAAAGACTTCGGACCGCTCATCTTGTCCATCCCTACGGGATGGTGGAGTAGGAAATACGATGACATACACAAAGCCTCATTGACTCCCCCCGACGGAAAGGATTGCATGAGCGATGTTGAAGCCTTGAAAAAAGAAGCCGGAATTGCTGCTTGTGCTTTTGTGAAAACTGGGATGAAGGTTGGCTTAGGGACTGGATCGACCGTGAAGCATACCGTGGTTGAATTGGGCCGAAGAATGGCCGAAGAAGGTCTCGAAATTGTTGGCGTTCCGACATCATTGGCCACAGAACAACTGGCCATCAAGGTCGGCATACCACTTGTGCAATTGTCCTCCATTGATGGACTCGACATCGTCATTGACGGAGCGGATGAGTACGACCCTCAGTTCCAACTCATCAAAGGCGGCGGAGCGGCCTTGTTGCGAGAGAAAGTGGTCGCACAAGAATCTGCAGCAATTGTGGTCGTGGCTGATGACCGGAAGCGTGTCGAGCGACTTGGCGCGTTCCCTCTTCCGATTGAGGTGACACCCTTCGAACACCAAGCAACCATCCGTGCCCTCGGCCGACTGCTTGACTGCCGAGTCAATTGCAGAATGGCAGGAGACAACGCCGTTGTCACAGACAATGGCAACATGATCGCCGACGCCCACATGGGGCCAACCATCACTGAACCGGTTGCTCTTGAAGCCGCAATCCTCAACATCGCAGGTGTCGTTCAAGTTGGATTGTTCAATGGAATGTGTGACGCCGTGGTCTTAGCGGGCGCAGATGGTGTGGAAACCATCATCAATCCGAATGGCCGTTTGAAGTGAACACCATCGTAGCGTTGTCCGTCAATGATTAAATACGGGCGGAAGGACGGCGGGGTGGGCCTGTAGCTTAGTCAGGTAGAGCGATGGACTCTTAATCCATCGGTCGCGGGTTCGAACCCCGTCAGGCCCGCCACCCATTCACTGCTGCGTTTCGACGTGGAGCACAACCCCAATCACATTGCTGAGGGGAATTCTTCCAAAGTTGTGCGAGTCTTCTGAGGCAAGTGGATCAGGATTGTCACCCTCGACAAAGGCAGTGGCTTCATCGAGTTCCTTAACCCGCTTAACGGCACGAACCTTGCTCCGCAGCGGATGCTGAAAGACGACGACAGAATCTGCCGCCACACTTGAAACATCTTCGGAACACACAAGGCG
>JAQXFM010000062.1 GCA_029250305.1 Candidatus Poseidoniaceae archaeon
TTTGGGTTCACCGCCAGCCTTCAATCGTGGCTTGACTCGTCCTCGAACGACCCCGCCGATTACATCATTGTTGCACGAGGTGAACATGGGGACTACTCCAGCACCGGTACCATCTCTACAATCTTCCACTCCTCGGAAGCTGCAGTGGATGCTGACCAACCATCTGTGAGCATTACCTACGCATGGGGAAGTGGCACAAGCCTTCCTTCTGTTAGTTTGCTTGAGCCTGCCCAAGGTGCCGCAATCTGGAACCAAAGCGGCCACAACTTCTCTGCGAACACCACGCCATCCTTGGAATGGGACGGGTCCACATCTGGCTCGTATGAATTAGCCTTCCAAATGGCAACTGATGAGCAATTCAGGGACCGTGTATGGGACACGACCACCGATCTAAGCAGTGCATTCGCAGCAGGCGATGGTGTGTTCAACATGACTGGAGTGAACGCTCTGTCGACTGGAAACATGTATTTCTGGCGAATGGCTCACCTTGATGCGGATGGACGGTACGGTGCATGGAGCACCTCGAATTTCCTTGTCAGTGCCTCCGAGTCCACCTGGCTTGGTGGAGATCGTTATGAGTTCAGAATGAGCAACGGGAACGGCACCAATGATGGTTTGTACCCGGCATGCGATGACACATACATCGACAGTGGTACACCAACCCAAAACTACGATGAGGAGTCGAAATTGTATGTATCGTACAATACCTATCCAAGCGAATCAATCGCTCTTATGAGGTGTGACCTACAATCAAACCTGCTCCCAGCTGGCTATGCTGTGGAATCTGCAAACTTAGAATTCACACTCGGAAGCAACCCCTTCAGCGCCCCAACCCTCGCAGTTTGGGAAAACAACCTCGCCAACTGGACGGCCGACGGTGCAACTTGGACCACGTATGACGGTGTCAACAACTGGGGCATGGCCGGTGCGAAAGGAACCGAGCGTGGCTCCTTGCTCGATTCTGTAAGCCTCAACAACGCATACTCTTCGGGTTCCACCGTTGAATGGAACGTCACCCTCGGTGTCCAAAACGCCATGCGCAACAACCGCAGTGCTGACTTCATGATCGGTGTGCTCGGCGTAGGAAGCGGTCAAACTCGAGATGTTCAGTTGTATCCCGGCAGCGGCGCTGTCTCGGTTCGCCCTGAACTGACCTTTGTCTATGTTCCAGGTTCCAACGCAGTTCCAAGCGACCCGGTTCCAACATTGCCGCTCAACGGTTCGTGGGCGCTTGGCTCAGGCGTCGATTTGACACCGCTTGATCAGCCAACCCTCGCATGGAATTTCAACAGCAATTTGAGCGTCGGTGGATGGGCAGTCCAATTGGATACAACGCCTACCTTTGACTCATCGAATTTGCAAATCTCCACTTCTTGGAATGATGCAGGCTTCGATTTGGGTAACAATACATACACGCCAGCAACCGCTCTTGACAAGGGCGTGACATGGCACTGGAGAGTTCGTGCCATTTCCGCTACCAACCAAATCGGTAACTGGTCGAACAGTTTCCATTTCTTGCTCCCTGACCTCACAACTTGGCAAACATGTCCTGATGGCTCGTGCGCTTCAGTTGAACTCCATCATCGTGAGGCTATGCCAGCACTGAACCTTCCAAACTTCGAAGACACCTACGTCTTTGAGGCCGGTTCAGGTTCTTCATCGACGCATGAAAATGACACGCAGATGAAGGTCGGTGCAATTGGCTTCAACCGCCAAGCAGCCTCCTTGATCCGCATTCCACTCAACGCTGTGCCACAGCCCGGTAACGCCCGAGTTACAGATGCAGCCCTCAACCTCTATTCTGAGTTCAGTTCCCCAACCGGCGAACCACTTGCGGTGCGCCCAGTCTTGCAAAATTGGACCGGTGCAGCAAACGATGTGACGTACGACGGCACAAACAACTGGTCTGCCTTAGCAGGTCGAGACCTTGGTGTCGACGTTGGTCCATACGTGGATTTGCAAATGTCCGTGAGTGCTGATTGGATGTCTTGGGATGTCACTGAGGCCGTGCAAGCAGCGCTTGACTCCGGTGCTTCCTCCCTCTCGCTCATGGTGTATGCATCGAATGAAATCACCTCTTGGTCGAACGGCGCGAATGTCATCACCTTCACGACCTCCGAAGGACTGACCACCAATCGGCCATGGTTAAACCTCACATGGACCAACGGAACGGCTGCTGTGCCAAGCACTGCTGCTACAAACGCTGGCCCAATCAACGGCTCCATCATGTGGGACGCAACCAGCCACGCAGTCCTTCCAGACTACGCTCCCGTTCTTTCTTGGACACTTCCAAGCAGCGTGAATGCGCCATCTGCATGGCGCGTCATCTTGTTTGCAGATGCAGACGATGACATGGCTGGACGCACCGTGTACGACTCTCGTGTCACATCGTCGGCGTTCGACCTCACTGCCTTGGAATTCACGCCACCATCTGATATTGATGTGCAAACGGTTCGCTGGACTGTGCAACCAATCGACTCCGGTATGATTGGGCCACAAAGCGGCTCCACAGTGTTCTACATCCCCGATGTCGTTTCGGGTGAAGTCGATTCAACGCACGCCTGGCTTTCTGTCCAAGATGGGAGCATGGTCGCAGACCT
>JAQXFM010000072.1 GCA_029250305.1 Candidatus Poseidoniaceae archaeon
GGAGGTGCTACAGGTAATGCGCCCTGCTCAGTCGAAAGCACGGTTGCAAACGGTCGAACTTGACCAGTTCCTACCATGTCGATAATGAGCGATAGGTGGTACGCTTCTTGATCCTTGACGACCTTGGCTGATTCAATCTTGGCCACGGCATCTGCGGGTAGGTCACTCAGCCAGTCCTCGCCACGTGCGTGACGAGAATGCAATTCTTTCTTGACAAGGATTTCCAAAAGTTCCGAAATAACTTCGTTGGAAACGGGAGAGGCGAAGTTTGGTTTTCCAGAATCGTCTTGTTGAGAGATCGCCGTTGTGCTAATAACTTCCATTTGAGATTGAAGGGGTTGCGCTGATTGACCAGCAAGCAACGGTTGATCATCATCATCGTCCATGAACATGGCCAGCGGATCTGCGCTTTGGTTCTGCGATGGCATCTGTTGGTGCAGTTGCGGTTGCGGTGCGGGTGCATTTGGGCGGAGTGCGCCCAATTCTGCGAAGATATCAATCTCTTCTTCCACTACTTCTTCAGGTGCTGTTTCCCATGGTCCCATCATGTTATCATTCACTTATGTTCTCTTCATAGTACATGAAAGGATGTTTTTGGATTTCGAATTTTGGTGACGCTTGCATCAAACGAGCGACCGATAGATTATCATGGAACAAGTTCCTCTAAGCAGCCAAGTATCAAAGGGGCAGGCGTGTTCCATCAGTATGAAGCAGATGCGAATCAATCGAGTTTCAACATCGGTGCTTTGGGCGAGCATGCTGCTTGTTCTCTTGTTCGCTCCATCAATTTCCAGCCTGCCGACCGGTGTGGGTGATATGGCAAACGAAGGATGCCTTTGTCACGGCGGAACTTCTGATGCTACCACTGTTCTCATCAGTGGCCTACCTGAGAAATTTGAATCAAACACCACCTACAATCTAAGCCTGAAGATTGAAAGTTCGATTGAGGCAAGTGCGGATAGCCACCAAGGAGGTTTCCGTTTCTTCACCAAAGGCGGCGGAGCGGTCCAGTTTGAGAACACATCTGAAGTTCAGGAACTCGATGATGGGTGGACGCATGAACTCGCAGGTACGTATCAGCGGCAGTGGAACTTGACATGGACCAGTCCTGAAAATTCAACAGAGCCTGTGAAATTCTCATTGGTAGGAAATGCAGTCAACGGCAACGAGCAATCTAATGGTGATGGCTGGTCGTCGCATGTTCTTTCTATCCCGCATGTCGATGGGCCACCCGTGGAAGATACCATTTCCCAACAAACCGACATCAGCGCCCTTGACTGGACCGTGTTCGCTGCAGGCCTTGCCGCCCTTGCCTTTTTCTTGATCCGAGTGCTCAAATAATCAATTGACGAATTCAATGTGGCGATTCTGCAAGGCGCGCAATTGTCGGTTCTCGCTTGCGCCATGAATTTGTTCGCTCTTCACACCTGTCAACACAAGCATGACTCTAATTTCATCACCCAATTCCTCTCGCACAGCAGCTCCCCAAATGACTTGGGCATGAGGTGAGATTTGGTCCGTTATGATCTTTGCACAGTTCTCCGCTTCGCCAAGCGTGAGGCTTGGTCCACCTACCACGTTGATGAGGGCGCCACGGGCATCCGAAGTATCAATGTCCAGCAATGGAGAATGCATGGCCTCCTCAGTCGCGGCTTCAACACGCCCAGGTCCACTGGCTTCACCAAGCCCGATCATGGCAACGCCGCTTCCAAATTGAATCACGGAGCGAAGGTCCTCAAAGTCGAGGTTGACCATGCCATCGGTGGTGAGCATTTCTGCCACACCTGTAATCGAGCGAACAAGCAGTTCATCGCCGACACGGAACGCATCGCCGATTGGGAGGTCCTTGACGCCTTCAATTTCCAGCAATCGTTCGTTTGGAATCACAAGGATGGTGTCGCAGTGCTCTCGCAAGCGCTCCAATCCCCACTCAGCGTTCTGCTTCCGTAGAGCACCTTCCGAGTTGAATGGATACGTCACGACAGCGATGGTCATCGCACCTTGCTGTTTTGCCAGCCGTGCGATGTGGCCTGCAGCCCCGGTTCCAGAACCGCCACCCATGCCTGCAGTGATGATGGCAAGTTGGGTGTCGTTGGTGATCCTTCGAAGGGATGCTTCGGACTCCAGTGCGGCCGCTTCGCCTTTTGTCGGATCGCCACCAGCGCCTCGTCCTCGAGCCGTTCTTCCAATCAAGATTTTCTCCTCGATTGGCGACATGAGCAGAGCCTGTGCATCAGTGTTGATCGCATAGCCTGTGACGTACGAGTTCTTGAACAACCGTTCATCGAACAATCGATTCACAGCGTTGCATCCAGCGCCACCAACGCCGTAGACCCGGATCCTTGGTTGAAGGGATTCGAGAAGGGCTTGAAGCTCCACTTCTGAATTTTCATCCATCGGTGGAGCGACGGTGTTCGCTGCTGCTTGTTCTGCTTCTGACAGTTCCAAGACTCGTTCCACAAGGTGTCGCATGCTGCTTTCCTTGTCGATGTGACCTTGAATGTGCCGCACCTTGAATGGCCCAAATAGGCCTTTTCTAGGGGACTATTCAATCACGGAGGCCTTCTTGCGTGACCTGATAGACACACTCGCCATCTGGCAAGTTTGGTGAATCGACAAGTCGAGCAATTCGGCGTCCTGCCTTCGCTTTGCGCAAGTAGAGCCTGAACGTCGAGGCGTGAGCGAGCACGTGGCCACCGATTGGCTTTGTTGGGTCGCCCCACATTGCGTCTGGCTTCGAGTGCACCTGGTTGGTGACCAACACGAGGGCATTGTTGACATCGGCGAGCTGCTTGAGATCTTTCAAGTGGCGGTTGAGTTTTTGCTGGCGGTTTGCCAACATACCACGGCCGATGTATTCTGCACGGAAGTGGCTCGTCAGGGAATCGACGATGATCATCTTCACATTGAGGCCTTTGCTCATCCGCTTGATTTCGTCAACCAAGAGCATTTGGTGTGCTGAATTGTAGGCTCGAGCCACGTGAATGCGTTCCAACACAGCTTCTGGATCAAGACCGTGGCCTCGGGCCATTTGCGTGATTCGCTCAGGACGGAACGTATCTTCTGTATCGATGTAAAACACATCGCCATCAAAGCCACCTTCGCTCATTGGGAGAGTGCAGTTGACTGCCAATTGGTGACCAATTTGGGTCTTTCCACTTCCAAACGCACCGTAGACTTCCACGAGTGCTTGGGTTTCGAAACCACCGCCGAGCAAGTCGTCAATCGATTGAACCTTTGAAGAGAGTTTGAGCACTTCACGTCGTCGCTCAAGGAGTGCGCCACCGGAAACGAAGCCGCCGATGTTCGCCATTTTCTTTGCTGCTCCAATGATCTTGGTCGCCACTGCTTCGCCGAGTTCAGCTTGGTCTGCAAGGTCACCAGGTGACATCACTGCAAGTGCAAGGAGGTCGTCAAATCCGGCTTCTCGTAGTTTTTCAGCTGTTGCGGGTCCAACACCTGGAAGGTCTTCGATTTTCACCTCAGGGGCTTCTTCTTCCGTTGGCATCACTGCCAATGGCTTGTCTTGAGGGTCTTCATTGTTTTCAATCTCTATCTTTGCCTTTTTCTTCGATTTGGTCGCCATTTCTGTTCACTTCCAACCCCTTCTGGTCCGGCCAGGGTATATGAATGAACGAAGGGCGGCGCGGAAATTTGAAGCGCTTGAATTCCGAAGTGTTGCCATCCGTTGGGCTTTCAGTAGGCCGTTTCAATCACTTTCAGTTTAGATTCATCTACAATGAAACTGAAAATTACTCAGGAATCTATGTTGACTTGTGGAGCGCTTTCATCTGAAGGAAATGGATTGGTCGTGCTTTCTTCCGCAGCGTAGGCAATGGTAACGACGTGCGAGATGTCCACTTGTTCTTGTTCTTGGTTCAAGCCAACTTCAAGCGTCCAAACGCCTGTCATCGGAGCGAATTCATTATGCTTCCAATTTGCGTTTTGTCCGTCTGCGATTTGCTCAGGTGGCGATTCAACCGCCGCTCCTTCGGTGTTGTTGAGGTACCATGTCACCGTCACTGGAGACCCGCCAATTCCCCCAATGTTATCGCGGTTGGTCACCGTGGAGTCAATTTTGATTTGTTCCGGTAGTGGGCATTCGCAGTCAGGCGTTGTTTCGATTTCCATCGTTCTTGGGTCCGTGGTTTGAGTTTCGCCCCATGTGATCTTCTTATCAATTCGAATTGTGATGTTCTCGAACACCTCGTTCCCTTGATCGTCAACCGCTCCGATGCTCGCAGAGAACATGCCATGTGTGAGGTAAGTGTAGGTGATTTCTCCCGTATCGGCACTGTTGACAGAAATTGTGGTTGAACCATCGCCTGGGCTGAATAAGAAATTTGTGATTTCACCTGCGGTTGATTTCGT
>JAQXFM010000104.1 GCA_029250305.1 Candidatus Poseidoniaceae archaeon
GTCTCACACTGGTCAATTGAATCAAGTACCCCATCATCATCCGAATCATCAATGCATCCATCTACGTCAAGATCCCATCCAAGGGCGTTTTCGTCAGGGCACACATCGAGGTTATCAGTGACATCATCCAGATCCATATCATCCAAGCATCCATCGGCATCAAGATCCCATCCAAGGGCGTTTTGATTCGGACAAGCATCGTCGAGGTTGGGAACGCCATCACCGTCATTGTCGTCCCAGTCGTCTGTGTCACGCTCTACGCCCTTGACTGCAAGTGAAAATCCCGTGTGGGTTCCATCGAGGCCAACGCCACCCTGGACGTTACCTGGGGCGACAAATCGGGCGCGCACCTCAACCTCAATCCAATCGATGCCAGTCAGTGCGTCAGCACTCAACCGAAGACCGTGCGTTGTTTCGTGATCGGCGGGGAAACTTGTGCCGTTGTCCAAATCAACCCACGAAGAATACAGAACGGAATCCCCACTGCTGTCAAACAACCCATCGACTGCAACCCGCCCATCTGAAAGCCGGGCAACCAACTGCAAGTCGTTGACTGCAGTCGGCTCTGGTGCAGCGAGATGCGCCATTCGCACATCAAAATCTTCTCCGTCTTTCAGGGTGAATTTCTGCACCCAAACATCGCCAGTTTTCATGAATGGGCCGACCGCACCGCTACCATTCCAAGGATTTTCGATCAAATTCTCGAGGGCCTCGAGGCCACCCTGCCGCTGTTCAAGCCAATGTGCAGGGGTGTCGTTGCCTAATCGGTACGCATCGTGAATCCAGACATCGCTGGCAGGTGAGGCAGATCCTTCCGCAAGTTCTGCCGCAATCGAATCAAAATCAATCAACTCTGAGAGGTTGAGTTGCCCCCATCCATCGTGGACATTCTGCAAGTCTTGGCCCCCTATGCCACCGTTCCGCGTCCCCTCGGGGAGCTGCGTTGTCGAAAGAGCAAGCAAGGCACGAAGCATTGGGCCCGATGGCGTGAACCCTTCGGCAAGGAGAAGCGAGGCATTACCGTAATCCTCATCGCTCCAAGTCGGGGCGATGTCTGACATGGACGTGTTTGTGCGCGCCTCGTTGCCAGAAATCCACCCTTCTTCCACCATCTGTTGAATTAACGCAGCCACACCAGCCGCACCAGGTGTTGCCATGCTGGTGCCAGAGGACGTTCGCAGGCCGCTGTTGTAAGAGTCGGCGATGCCGTCTGCTCTTGCTGATTGAATCGATGTACCAACGGCGAGGGCAAAAATTCCATTTGTACCAGCCTCAGTAGGGCCGATCGAGGACGCACTCCAACGTTCCATATCAGCCGATTTTACAGAAGCTCCAATGGCAGCAATGTTCCTGCCGTTTGCAGGTTCAAGCAAGTCAGAACCGGTGTTCCCCGGGGCGATGAAGGAGAGGGACCAAGGCATAGCAAGCGCCCACGCATCAAAATCGGATGTTCGTGCTGTGTATGCGGTTGTGTCGTCACCCCATGAGTTGGAATGTATGACAGCACCGTGTAATCCTGCCTCAACAAGCAATGAATCCACATCTGGCGGCACCCACCCATCGCTCGACACAATGTCTTGCATCACGAGCCGTGTTCCGTGAGCCAACGCCGACCCGTTGTCTGGGAAGGTGCCTTGCCGCTCACTATCGACATTGTAGCAACTCAGCGTACCAGCAACATGTGTTCCGTGTCGATAATCCGAGTGACCCGGCGTATCCCCGCCGTCAATCGTTGTGTTCAACACAACTATCTTTCGATGGTCAGGACCATCTTCGCCGACCAATTCACTTCCATTCTGACCGCTGCTTCCAATGGCGCCCGCAATGGATGCGTTTCGGAAGCACGCATGATCCGCATCGAGTCCAGAGTCTGCAGCACCGACGACCACGCCTGCCCCGTTGAGCCCAAGGGACCAAGCTGCCTGTCCAGAAATAAGTCCGGATTGCATGAGCGAAGATGATTGTGCGTTTCTTGCTTGAGTTTCGAGCACAGGTTCGACCCACAAGATCCCCTCGAATCTGAGAGCTTCCGCAAGTGAAAGTTCACCAGGCCACTCAACAAGATAGGAGGGGGCGAGCGGGGAAGGGGTATGCTGGTCGGGAAGCGAGATGCCAACGGCAGATAATTTCGTCCGCAATCCATCGTAAGCACCACCGGGGAGTCGCGGCTCAAGCAACAAACGAACGAGGTCGCCATCGACAGGGCCCCCACCATCAAGCCCGGCTTTCCAAACCGCGTCTGGTGAAGACGAAGCGGAGTATGTGGGTGATTCGATCGAACCATCCTGCCACCCAACCAGTTCAGTCGGCGACACAACCCGAAGCGGGGTGACGCCCTCATCAAGAAGCGACGACCATGCCTCATATGTCCAAACGCCATCATGGAGGGTTAGCAGAACTTCCCCCGCAAATTCGATAGGACCCTCATCGGGCAAAATTTCCGGGGCGACGTAAGCGTTTGCTGCCGGCAAAAAAAGCAGCAATACCATCACAATAGCCCGCCGCATAATTTGTGTTGAAGCGTCAAACTTTGTCAATCTCGCGCTTGTTTTGCGCTGAGAAGTCGCGCCAGCGCGTTTAAGTCGGGTTTGCGAGTCGCCCAACTCGATGAAGGCTTACCGTGTAGTAGGAATCGCTCCCTTCGGCAGCGTGCGTCAAGAATTTTCCATCGACCTTCCTGCAACCAGCAAGGCAGATGCAGAACACCGAACTTATTCCATTATGGGCTCGAGGCACAAGGCAAACCGCCGTTCGATCGATATCAACTCCGTGAATGAAATCGATCCACGCACTTCCAACGAACCTCGGGTCACCCACCACTTCCGTGATGAGATTGCCGCAGCAGGCGGGTCCATCACCCCAGTGGCAGAGGAAGAGTGAATGCATCCGGCGACGCCGGATTCTTCTATGACCCCGTTCTCGGAGGTGTGAGCCCCATGGTCGATCGAACAGAATTGCAACGCATGGCTCGGACCATTGACGCCCACCGAAAGCAACTTGATGACCTCCACAAGCAAATTGACCGCGTAGCAAAGGTCATCGAAGAACACGAAACCACCTCCACCATTCTTGCGCACCTCCAAAAGGGCGCAGAAAACGGCTCCACAAGCGCCCGCCTCACGATTGGCTCGGGTGTGACGCTGAAGTACATCCACGAACGTGCAGAACAAGGCACTGCACTTGTCGACCTTGGCAGCGGTGTGTTCGGAGAAAAACCATGGAGTGAGGCGGAAACAATCACTAAGGAACGCCTTGATGGTATTCAGCTTCTCCAAGGAGAGCTGACAGAACAATCAGCCACTCTCGAAGTGAAGATCACGGGCCTCGCCGAGGCCTTCAACGAGGCAGCAAGCCAAATGACAGCCGCCCAATCGCAAGCAGCACCTGCACAAACCGCTCCTGCCGAACCAGTTCAATCGGAGGCAAAACCTCAACCTGAGGCGCCAAAACGCCAACCGCGTCGAAAAGGACGCCGGGGCAAAGAACTCACGCTGGATGACTGAGGTGAACACATGGGCTTGTTTGACCGGTTTCGTAAGCGCGTTCATGAAGTAGCTGAACTAACCGATGCGGATGCACTTTCTGCAGACGAGGGTTCCGACGAAGCCCTCGCAGCCCTCGCATCTGCAGAACAAGCATCAACCGAATCAACCGCACCCGCCCAAACTCAATCCGAGCCAGAAATGGCGGCTCCTGAAGAGGAGTGGGAAGACCTCGATGCTCTTGAACCGGCCGAACCTCAGGCATCTGACGACTGGGATGAGTGGGAAGAGGAAGAGGAAATTGCCCTTCCAAGAGATCTTTCCCGCCGCGAGCGAAAACTCGTCGAGAAAGCGAAGAAAGCAGATGCGAAGCGCGAAAAGCAATTGAAAAAGGAAATGAAAAAGCGAGGGGCTGTTGAAGTCGCCCGTCCAAAAGGCTCCAAAGTCGATCTTTCAATGATGCGAACCACAACTGGGCGGCAACTTGTCAGCGTTTCATCAGCGCCGAAAGGGTCTGTCAAAACAGCTGAAGTCGAAACCGAAGCCGGCACAAAAGTCGAAGTCGATCTTGGTGGCGGTGTTGTCCAAGAGGGTGGCCGCGTCATCAAAGCAGGCGGCGCACTCGATGCCTTGCTCGAAGAACTCGAATGGGTCCTTCTTGAATCCGACATCTCCAGTGATGCGGTGACAGCCATCATCGATGCACTTCGCCGCAGCCTCGTAGGCTCGCGACTCCGAAAAGGAGCCGACCTTGCAAAAGTGCTTGAAGCAGCATTGAAGCGAGCCCTCCGCTCCCTGCTTGCCGCAGGATACTGGGACTTCGATGCGACGGTCAACGGCTTCATCGAAGCCGGTGACACCCCTGTTGTCGTCATGCTTGTGGGTGTCAACGGGACTGGAAAAACAACCACTGCGGCAAAGATTGCTCACAGGCTACTCGGCAGTGGAAGAAGCGTCATTGCTGCTGCCGGCGACACGTTCAGAGCAGGGGCGATCCAACAATTGGAATCTCACTGCGAAACACTCGGCATCCGCTGCGTCTCAAGCCAGCGAGGCGGAGACACTGCAGCCATCGCACGAGACGCCATTGATTCAGCCCGCGCTAAAGGCGTTGATGTTGTGCTTGTCGACACGGCGGGGCGAATGCAAAACAAAGTCAATCTGATGAATGAACTCAACAAGGTTCGAAGGGTCGCAGACCCTCACCTCACACTCTTCGTCGGTGATTCACTTGCTGGAAACGACGCGGTAGAACAAGCAAGAATGTTCCAAGAAATCATGAAATTCGATGGAGCGGTTCTCACAAAGGTCGACACCGACGCGAAGGGGGGAGCTGGTCTTTCGATTGCCTTTGCTACAGGACGACCAATCGTGTTTGCGGGCGTCGGCCAAGGCTATGATGATTTGAAACAATTCGATCCTGACTGGCTGCTCGAACAAATGTTTGATTGAGATACGGCGATGAAGCGATAGGTGTTGACCCCCTCGCTGTTTCCATGTCGGGCACATTCAAGGACGAAGAAACCGAGCAATTCTTTCAACTGATTCACATGTTTCAGCGTTCATCACTGCTTCACATGGGTATGATTCCGGACAACGAAGGAAACATCATTTTCAATCTCGGTGAAGCAAAGGCTGGCATTGACATGCTGCGCGTGCTTCAGAGCAAATCGAAAGGGAACATCACTGAACAAGAAGAACGCATGTTCCGCGGTATTGTCAGCGAGTTGCAATTACAATTCTTGAAAGCACCAAACAGGCGAAGGGCGATGGAAGATGCAGTCGCAGAATCTGAAACCGTACGGGAAACATTCGCAAACCCACAATCGGGGCCGGTCGAAGACCTCTCGGCGGATGAAGATAGCGAAGAATGAATCTCATGGTGCGCATGATTGATGTGCAAGGGCGAAGTCAGAGGGATGATTCACATGGCGTATGTCACGGCGGCAGATGAAGATTCAGCACCAACGGTGCTCGTCGTGGACAACAACCCAATGTCGACCAGAAGGCTCACTGAAGTCTTCCGCGTCAAAGAATTTCATGTGGTTGTCTGCGAAGATGGAGACAAAGCAGTTGACGAATACATCCGCCTCGATCCAGAACTTGTCGTGATCGCACTTGACATCCCAACCCTTGACGGACATCTTGCTGCTTTGGAGATGAGGGAGCATGGTGGCGAAGGGCGAATTGTGTTTGTCACGCCACGACGTCTTGCCTCGCTTGCACAAGACGCATCTCACTCCGCAGGAGCCGTTGCTTGGCTCGAAAAGCCGATTTCATCGGCAGCCCTCGATGAAGTCTGGGAACAAGTGTTGGGGCCAATTCCCGAAGCGCCCGGGCTCGAAGATCTCGACGAGCTCTACCCAGAGGATCGAATCAAACCCGAACCCGATGAAGGCTTGATGCCTCTTCCACCGCTGCCAGGCATGCCGGCGCTTCCACTTCCAATCCCCGCTCCACTCGAAGCGATTGTGCCAGTTGCAGCGGTCGAGGCTACACCAGAACTCACTGTTGAAATTGCGCCCCAAGACACACCATCGCCCAAGCGCAAAGGCTCAGCAAAGTGGGTGTTGCTTGTTGTGTTAATTGCAGGTGCGGCCTTCTACTGGTCGGAGTACGGCTCTCCGATCTGAGGCGGATATTGGCTTTGAACAGGCATCGGAATTGATGCTGGGATAATGATTTGTGCATTTTCTAGGTACTGTGTGCCCTGTGGAACCGCCATCAACCGTGAGACATTGAGCCCGTCATCTGTGAGGAGCGTCGGGTCGCACGCTGCGATGCGCTCATCAAGTTCTGTCGCTTTCTTTGCATACGACCAAACCATGTACGCTGGAACGAGCGTCACGAGAAACGCAAGCAGCCAGCCAATGACGGTGAGCATGGTGAGAGGACACACTGTCCACACAAGAACATAGTGTTCAACGATCGCACAAAGCATCCCAAGACGCCTTGGCATAAGCGGCGGCCTGCTCGCCAGGGTTGTCTGCCCTGTGGATACCAGATCCAACAATCACACAATCCGAGCCAGCAAGCACAGCATCGCGAGGATGGCCGTACCGTTGGCCCATTTCCCCATCACCAACAGCAAGGTTGACACCCGGCGTCCAGATCAATTTCCCGTCGCCAACTGCGTCGCGCAAAAGAACCAATTCCTCAGGCCTCGCGCCATTCCCAATGAATCCAAACACGCCGGAGTGGGCTTTGCCCTCTGCGACCACTTTCGCTGTGTAGGCCGGCTCCAAGAGGTTGCCTCGACTTGACATCTGGGCCAGCAACAAAACGCCTCCTTGTCGGCCGACATCTGACCAAGCAGCTTGCAATCCATCAACAATATCGGGTCCAGAAATCAAGTGGGCGGTTGCCAAATCAGACCACCCACGGATGTTGTACACGCCAGCCATTTGTTTGCGGCTGATGCCACCAATGTCGGCAAATTTACGATCTTCAA
>JAQXFM010000122.1 GCA_029250305.1 Candidatus Poseidoniaceae archaeon
ATCTTGGCATGAGTTTTGGCTAGGGAGAGCAGGGATGATTCGGTCAACACACCGCCACCCTGGCTGATGACGAAATCTTCGGTTGCAATCGCTTCGACTGCTTGTTCAACATCGCCGTCATCATCGAGGCCCATGCCTTGGATGGCAATTTCGAGATGACGTGGTTTAATGGTTGCAACTCGGTCTTTTTCTGCGGCCGCTTCTGCGTGCTTAATCATCGCCGCCATGTGGCGCTCAATGTGCTCAATACCGGCTTGGACGGCAGCTGAACCAACGGATTCAACGGAGCCCAGTTGATCGATCATGAGTTCCCGAGTTCGGTTGTAATTCAAACGGGTTCTGTTTGCATCGTCAAGCGTTTTCCGGTCTGGGTCTTGTGCCAATGTCGCTTGTTCCATCTCTGGAACAAGGCGTTTGATTTCTTCACATACCAATTCAACAAGCCGTTCTTTTACGGCTCCTGCAAGGCGCATTTCCGTGTAGTTTGATGCGACTGCACCGATGTGTCCCGAGGAATAGGGCTTGGCCATACCCCCGACTCAGTGAGGAAGCATATTGAACACTATGGTCGTTCAAGATGGTGACTTCATTCCGTCAGTCCATCTTCACGGCTCATGGCTTGGGAGATTTCCCAAGCGTGAAGGCACTCATGGCCCCCCAAAAAGCCGCCCGCTTCACGACTGGGGCCGACGAATTCTGAACCGCAGAATTGACAGAAAACCGCAACAATTGGCTCGTTGTAATACGTACCATTCGGCGTGCTGCGTTTTGGAATTCGCTTGCCTACATCTTCGTGAGTCCATCCTTCGAGTTTCTCACAAACATCGCTGTCCATTTCTTCCTGTTCCGTCATATCTACCACTCCGTGATTGCAGGCCAAAGCCCATCTGCTGTGATTGGACGCATGCCGTCCTCATCTCGAATCCATGTGTCTTCTGTTCCAATGCTGCCTTCGGCATGAACCACCTTTGGCTCGATTGCCATTGTTGCTCCAATCGGCAACGGGCGTTCAAACCCTTTGGCAACGACGGGTGACTCGTCGAGTTGAAGGCCGACTGAGTGGCCAAGGAAACGGCTCTGATCGGGCGCCATGCCCATCAAGTGCGAAGCGTGACCGAATTCATTTGCCAGTGCAAAACCCTCATCCCAAGCTTCGCTGCATAAGCCGCCACGGTCAAGCACATCAACCACTGTATCCTTGACAGCAACCATGTCTTCGAGCCGCGAAACCCATGCCTCATCCAGTGAACCTGCTACGAACATTCTCGTCATGTCGACGATGTAGCCTCGATGGGCGTGGACAAGATCGACGAGAACTGGTTCGTTCGCTTTGATTCGAGTGAACCCTGAACCCATTCCGTTGAGGGGATGGGCGCCTGTACCACCGACTGCCGAATCGAAAAATGAAGGAATCCCACCTGCTCGACCTGCAACGATGACGCCACGGTCACACTGGAGCGGGAACCGGCGCATGTGAATGTGGCCGCCGAAGCCTTCTGAGCGACTCACTGCCTCTGCTGCTGCAACCAATTCGAGTTCGGTGATTCCTTCTCCGCCGACGGCTTGAACCGCTTCGAACATGCGGAGTTGAACATCTGCGGCGGCGTTCATCTGTTCTTGTTCCCACGAAGATTTCACTTCACGTTGAGCGTGTACAATGCCTGTGACATCAGGACAGGCTCCCAGGGGTGAAAGAGCGCTGACGAATCGATCAGAATAGGTCTTAGGAACTTCTCCGAACTGAAGCCCCGGGGCAAGAGTTACCCCTCGCTGCATCAAAACTTCTGAGAATTCCTTCATCCGTGGAAAATCGACAACTTGGTGCGGGCAATCTGAGCCGCCACCCTCAAACAAAGCTCGTTGAAGGGACCTGCGAACGAACAAGACTGGTCCGTTTCCTCCAGCCTCAATGCTCCCACCTGCACCTTGTGCTGGAATGAACATTGAAGCGTTCTGACGACCGCCTGCAAAGTAATACAAGTCGACTGGATGTTGGAGCAGTGCACCAGCCACGCCAGCTGCCGAAAGCAACCTTCCGAGTTCGACTTGCCGTGCCGCCAACTCCGAGACTGGCACCCTCCAATCCTCACCATCGGGGCCGGTCAAATCCGCCACATCCCATCCGGTCATCAAGCAGATGTGAATGTCAGCCGTTCAAAATGGCTCCGATTCATCCGAACGGTTTTGTGCCGCTGTGCCCCTAAATGTTCATAACCAGACCTCTCGTATGCGTGCTATGCACATCGCGAGTAAAATCACCCTTATTCTTGGCGCACTGATCTTTGTTGGCAGTATTGCCGGCGTTGTGATTGCCGGAGTGTCGTTGAATGATACCGGCTACCAAAAGGAAACGTATGTTGACCGCTCAATGAGCCAGACGTTCACGATTCAAGAAAACTCATCATGGGATGTTTCCATCTATGTCATTCACCCTGCGGACTGTGATACGCTCGAACTCAGCATCGTGGACAGTGATGGGGACCGAGCCACATCTGATTGGTGCACGCTCGATGGAGGTCAAGGCAATGAAGAGTTCTATCCAGACGGCAGTGAGGAATTCTATGGCTCTCTTACCCATGTCACCGGAGGCATGGAGTACACCCTTGAGAGCAATGTAGAAGTCACGATACGCGGCGAGTATTGTGACCAAGCATGCGAAGAAGCAATTGGTGGAGGTATTCTTGCGGGAGCCGGTGGGTTCTTTGGATTCTGCTGCTCTGTCCCTCTCCTTGTTCTTGGCATCATTCTGGCCTTGGTTCTTGACGACCCCAAGCAAAACATCGTCATGCCAACCGGGCAAATGCCAACTGGTCAAGCGGTCTACCAAGCCCCGGTCCAAACACAAGTGCCGGTTGGCCAAAACATCCAGCAAGGATATGGGCAACCGATGCAGCAAATGGGTGGGCAGCAACCACAAATCACTCCTCCGCTGACCCAACAGCCCCAACAGGCGCAACAATCACAAATCACGCCTCCAATCTCTGAGCAACCTGCTCAGAACCCTTGGGACAACCTCTGAAACCGGTTCAAACCTGTACTTCGGGTGCAACCCAAGCCTCAGTGGCTTCGAGTCGTTGCTGTGCAATGTCGCAGTATGAATCCGAAAGATCGACGCCCACGTAAGTTCGGCCAGTGGCTTTTGCTGCAACGCATGTTGTGCCCGAACCATTGAACGGATCAAGAACGACGTCACCCACGAAACTGTACATTTCGATGCATCGCTTTGGAAGTTCAACCGGGAATGGAGCTGGGTGATTGACTCGCGATGCACGCTCTGTCGCAAAGGACCAGATCGATTTCGTATGTTTGATGAAATCGTCACGAGGAATGGTGTCAATGCGCCCTTCAGCGCGTTCTTTCTTGTCCCGCTTGAGTTTGTAGTCGCCCTTTGAGAACACCAAGAGGTATTCGTGGACGTCGCGCAGGCAAGGGTTGCTTGCGCTCTGGAAGGAGCCCCATGCGCATGAAGAGCCTGCGCTTGCTGATTTGTCCCAAATGATTTCGCCCCGCATCAAGAAACCAATTTCAGCCATCATGACGTTGATGTGGCTCGAGAGAGGAATGTACGGCTTTCGTCCGAGATTGGCGACATTGACAACCATGCGGCCCCCGGGTGCAAGCACCCTATAGCACTCGGCAAACACGCCATGGAGGAGGTTGAGGTATTCCCCCAAGGAGAGATCTTCATCGTATTCCTTGCTGGCGTTATAGGGCGGGGAAGTCACCACAAGGTGAACGCAGTTGTCCGGCAAGTCAAGGTTTCTTGAATCACCTGAAATGATGCTGTTGGCCATGGTTGGTGGAAGGGGTTGCTCTTCGCCAACCTCACGGCTCGAGACAAGACCCTCGTTGAC
>JAQXFM010000148.1 GCA_029250305.1 Candidatus Poseidoniaceae archaeon
ATGAACTGCGGCGCCAAATACCTACAAAAACCATCCAAGCAAAGCGAATGAAACGGTAAGGCAAATGGTTGCAGAGCCCATCACATAGCGTTCAATCTTGTTGGTCGATGCTAGGTTCCCGGCAGTGTTGAGGGCAAAGAGCACTGAAACGCTTTTGCAAATCCATGTTGCGAACCCTGCACTTATTGGGCCGTCATTTACACCGCCGCTCGCGGATAGGACGACTACGATCAGCAACCCCATGACCACCGCAGAGACAAGACTCATCACGCGATATCGAGTTGGAAGAGAGCCATCCTCCTGAGCGACCTTGCCTCCAAACGCTGCGTCACCCCAACGAACGCCTGCGGTGAGAGCGAGTTGGAAGAGGGCGTTGGCCGCGAGAAGGAATGCAGCAAAAAATCCGACAAGTTGGGTCAACATGTTGTGCCGGTTGGCATGTGCGCCATAAGTTCCGTCCCTTCTTGAGAACCACCTTTGAAGGGAGGCACACCCTGGGAGGCACATGGTTGAGGTGCTGCGGGTACAATCACGGTCTCCGTTTGAGATTCACCACATTTTGACAGGCTTAGAGCACACATCGGAAATCACTGTTGAATCAGAACTCTTTCTTCCAGAGGGTGAAGGGCCTTTTGGTTGCGTTATGGCACTCCACGGGAGCATGGGATGGGGTGAACATCACCAGGTTCACATCAAAGGTTGGCTCGAGGCTGGGCTAGCGGTGTGCAAAGTCAATTCCTTCGCTGCCAGAGCGGTTGATTCGACTGTTGACGATCAACTCACTGTCACCCATGCGATGATGTTGGTTGATGCGTTTCAAACCCGTTCCGTGTTGGAACAGGATTCTCGAATTGGAAAGATTGGCATCACAGGATGGAGCCTTGGTGGAACCGTCGCACTGTATGCTGCATGGTCACCAGTCAACGAGATTCTTGGAACTCCCTTTGATGCTCACCTTCCGTTTTACCCTGCAGCTCACCTGCGTCCTGAAATCCAAAGATGGTCGAATTCACCGATGTTGATCCTTCATGGGGAATCGGATGACTGGACTCCACTTCACTTGGTTGAGGACCTTTTGCCTCAGTTGCCCAATGTCATCCTACACACGTATCCAGATGCACATCACTCCTTCGACAGTGAGAAAGAATTCACGTGGCTTCCAAAGGCCGTTCGATTGAAGAAAAGAACGGTTCGAATCAATACGAAGGGCCACATGTCGGGTGAATTGTTCCTCGGCATACGCTTGCCCTTGAATCAGCGTTGGCAACGTCGTTGGGTCATACGAATCTTGCGCAATCGAGGGGCGCATGTGAAGGGCGACCCTGTTGCTCGTGAGGATGCGCTGGCACGGGCTCGAGCGTTTCTTGAAACTCAACTTTCCGAATAACGGAGTCTTATTGAAAGCGGGGATCCGTCTGAAAAGGCAGGGTAGTGGTCCTTTTCGGGTTCAATGGTACGAGTCAACCGTCAACACTGCTCTCGCTGAACAATCGGAGCACCATCACGCCAGCGACAATGAGGGCGATGCCAACCAATCCTGCGTTGTCGATTTTTTGATCGAAGAAAAATATCGAAACAAAAGTGATGGCTGCAACCCCCACGCCCGACCAAATTGCGTACACCACGCCAATTGGAATGCTTTCAAGAGTCAGTGAGAGGAAATAGAATGAGGCAGAATATCCAACCAGTACCAAGAGGGATGGCCACAGTTTCGTGAATCCTTCCGTGGATTTGAGTGCTGATGTTGCGACCACCTCAGAAAAGACAGCGAAGGTGAGGTAGAGCCATTGATTCACAGCAAATCGTCCCTTTGTTCATATTTCAGTCGTTTTAGCATTGATGCAGACTAGGCTTCTTCGATTCGTATCAATCGAGTGGTTCTGAAGCCTTGTAGAATTTTGATGAATCGTTTTACTTGGAATTCCTCATCCAGTGCACTGTCGCCAGTGTCGATTCGAACGGCACTCAACCCAATGAGTTTGGCTGGTGTTGCAACACCGAGAATGTTGTCTTTTTCGATGATCCGCAGCACATTTGGTGACAATTGGAGGTTACCTCTTCCGATCAAGAACCCCTGGCCACCCATTGGGGAGAGAAGAAGAAGGCGCGGTCGTGGCGTACCGTCTCCATTGACGTGCTTGGATAAGACTTCGATAAGCTGTTGTTCATTGAGGTCTCCGTGAAGCGCTCGCACTCCGTTCTCTTCGGGCCCTTGGACGTCGATGCCCAAGAGGGTGAGTTCGACATCGACATGTTGGCCAATGCGACGCAATGTACCGCCACTGCCCCACACAACCATCAAATCCGGTTGGTCATCGAGCAGTGTTTGAACGTGATTTGCCAGACCTTCGATGGTGTCGACTTCACTCGATCGCTCGACTTGTTCCTTGGCACCTTGCATGAATCGAGGGCTCGAGGGTGTCCATGCCTCTCCATACATTCTCACCTTCCATACGCCTTGCTGGTAGACGTCTTCATCGAGGTCCATCACTTCTGTAATGGCACAACGAAGGTCGCCGAGAATGAATGCCAGGACGACCTCAGCCGCTGCTTTTGGCGTGGTCGCAAAGCATCCTGAGTGCATCTTCACGCCGCCCGGTACGCCAACGAGTGGAATTTCTTGAGCCTCGGGACCGATGTTTTCCAAGGCCTTGACAATATCTCGTGTTGTTCCGTCACCACCTGCGTAGACGATGGCCTCAACTTTCGCATCAACGAGGTTTCTCACAAGGGACAGTGTGTCTTCATCGCTTGTCGCCTTTGGCGTGGTGCCAATGGATTCGAACGTGAGGTGTGAGCCCTCATTGTTCACCCATGAACCCCCCATTCGTCCCTCCCAGCCGACGAGGGTTACGCGTGCTTCGGTTCTGTTGAGCGAACCTTGGAGAAGGGTTTGGAGTGCATCAAGTGCTTGCGCCATTCGGGGTCCTGCGCGGTCTTCTGCCCCTGCTGCCCGTGCTTCAGCCGCTCGTCCATCGCTGCCTTTGAACCCAAGACGTCCACCGAGGCCGGCGTCTGGATTGACGACAAGACCGATTCGCATGGGCCACGCTGTGGCTTCTCCTTCAAGAAGGCCTGTGCGGTAGGTGAACGGTCGATGGCCTCAAAAGACACCGCATTCGGCGTGGTTCCATGGACCATCTGCCAAGGCGCCGTCTTGCCGTCCTTACGATGGTCATCGTGACAAGCGCGTGGTTGGTCTTAGGCTACGCAACGTGGATCATGAACGGCTGCAGGGCTTGGCTTCCTTACATTTCGGATTTTGATTTGTACGAGCCGGGTGATACGATTTTCACAGTGGGAACCTTTGCAAGTGGATTTCTGGTGTTTTGGATTGTGATGGAATTGCATTCAATGAACATGACACGCCTCACCGAAAAGGGGCACTCCAAACTCTGGCAAGGCATCAACCACTTGGCAGTATTTCCAGGTTTAATCGGAGCGTTTTCTTGCATTCGAATTGGAAGCGTTCCATGGGACACCGATGGGCCAATGCACGGGCATTATGC
>JAQXFM010000157.1 GCA_029250305.1 Candidatus Poseidoniaceae archaeon
GACTGGGCTTTGGTTGGTGATGGCGCAGCGACGCTAGTTGCTTACTTGCTTGCCTTCTCGAATCAAGATGCGGCCCACCACATGAAACGAGGTTGGAAGCAACGTCGATCGGTGAGTGGCGTGGACCGAACGCTTTGGAGCGGTCAAAACCAACTTGCAGACCAAGTTGAGTCAATCGCTCGGACTTTCTTTGAGCGCCAAGGGGCTGTCGAGCAATGGAATCGTCACGGCCTTGAGGGTGAATCAAACCTCATGCTGATTTCATTCGAAGTCGATGGACACCCAGCTTCACTTGGCGTTCGAAACAGCGGTACTCAGGCTAAAATCAGTGTATCATTGCGTCTTTCACCAAACATCAATCCAGCGAGTGCTCCAAATCTCATGGATTCACTGACGAATCTTTTGGATGCAGAAATGAAGGCATGAACGCCTCATGACCCAATCACTCGTTGGCCATTTCGCCTTCGAAGGTCTGGGTAAGCCACGTCACGATGCCAAGGAGCGTAGCGGAAGCAAGCAGGATGGCAAACAATCCTGTGACGGAACTGCCTCCAACGAGTACAACTCCGGCAACAATCCATCCGAGCACCAAATCAAGTGCGCCAACAATTCTCCAGCCTTTTCTCAGGGTGAGAATACCGCTGACCCACGACACGGTTGATGCGATGAGGATGAACACAACAGCGTACACGAGGTTTGGGAATCCAAAGCAAGCCAAGAAGAGTAAAATGTGAAGGGCCCACAAACCAGCAGGAAGCCAGAGTCCCATCCGGTTCATGACAGTCCATGCTACAAACCCAACCGTGATCATGGACATGGCAGAAGCGACAAGGTAGAATGGAACAGCGGTGAAGTTGAGCAGTTCAGGCGCCCATGCCATGATGCCTTGCACCACGACCGGGAAGGTAATCCAAGCCATCAAAGCAGGCGCAGGTTGTTGCCACCATACGCTTCTCCGTGCGGTGAAGACGAGCACCAACAACCCAGCAACTCCGAATGAAAGCACACAGACGGCGAGGGCCCAAGCACTGCGGCCAGCGGCCCCCCGGTGGTCGCCCATCTCTCGTTGAATTCGCTTCCCTTCGATCCAATCAAAGCCGAGCACGGCCCCAACAAGCGCCGCCTCAATTCCCATCATTGGAATGCCTGATTCAAACAGGTACTCGTTAAATGGGTCGAAACTGAAGGGGAGAGGCACCTCGCCGCCAATAAGAAGGCAAATGATGCGGTCCAGCATGGCCAAAAACACAACACCTTCCAATGCATTTGGAAGGCGTAGCCCGAGATCACTTCGTCCAATGACGCCCATGCCAGCCATCATCACCAAGCCCCCGAAAAGAACGAGTAAATGCCAAGTATCCTCGAGCACAACGACGGAATTCGAAGCCCTTCCAGCAACGTGAATCAGTACCAAGCCAGCCATACCTACCGCAATTGGGGACTCAATGCCCATGATATCCGGGAGCCTCAAGCCAATTTCGTTTGCTCGTAACCGGGCTGCTCCGACAAATAGCATCGAGAGTAAAACTCCGAACAGCAGTGTCATCAGCGTGTTGCCAGAAAGGAATGAAATCACCGTCGTCGCAAGGATCGTGGTCACCAAGAACATCATCGTGATGATTGGCTGGTGGTGAATGTCACCAGTTTCAAGGTCGTTTTCTCCAGCCGTACTCCAGTTCTTCGAGCGCTTTCGTTGCTTTTCAGCAAGTGCCAACAACTCGGTGTCGATCAGTCGCAAGGAGCCTTGGACAGGTCCCGAATCATCAGTCGTCGATGCCTGTGACTGCAAAATGACCCCACTGAGCCCGGTCGCCTCACCCGCATTGACCCGCTCGACCACCTCCATGGTACTGTATTCGCTTGCGCTTGTCGAGGCAGCGAGGAATTGTTGCATCCGCTCTTGCTTTTCTTTGATCCGCGCAAGACGATCATCGCGACGAGCAAGGGCGCGCATACCGGCACGGAATTCCCCTTGAATGGCGAGGTAAGAGCCAGAGACAACGAAGGCAATCAAAGCGGTGAGCACGACGAATGTCATTTCGAGGGTGAGTCCAGCCAACGCCATTGTGATGATGAGTCCCAAGGCTGCAAAGGCAGGCGGGAGGAGTTTTTCGAGCGTCACTGCTCGTTGAAGGTACAAGACGAGGGCGACGAGCCCAACGCCTGTTAAGACTAACAAATTCAATTCTGGGGAAAGCATACTCTTCGCTCCAGTCAACTCAACGTTCGTAATCGGCTCAAGGCTGATGACGATGTAGAACGCTGCGATGAATCCCAGCATCAATGTCAGCAACCGCCCAGGAAGCGCTTCCGTCATTTCCAGTTCCGCGAGGCTTGTGCCGTCCTTTCTTCGACGATCGGTAGCGAGCAGCATCAAACCACATGCTGCGACCATAATCATGGCCCAGAATGCCGACTGTCCATAACGCCAAACGAGGATTAAGGCGAAGACACCCCAGACCGTCATCAAACTACGCGGTTTTCCAAGATGCCTACCACGCCAAACCATCAACGCATGACCGATGAGTAAGAGTCCCATCGCCGCCAACAGCCCGGGCATAGGGAGCGCTCCGGGCCGAGTGATGCCCCAGATGACGGCAACTGAAAGAATGAAGCTGAGGTTCCACAATTTGGCGAACCCAGAGTCACGGAAACGAGCGCCAACTTCAGAGGCTCCAGCAAGCCTTGCTGCCAGATTGAGTCCAGTTTCTCCATGGTGGACATTGACGCTGATTTGCTGCACGATGAGCACACACAACCAAGCGGCAAGGTCGATTTCATCAATTGAGATTGGAATGAGGTCCATTGATACAACCCTTGATTCAACATCGCTTGCGAAGAACATTAACCACACCCATGGGGCAAGCACAGCCGTGCCTGCAATCGATGGTGAATCACGCTGGATGGCTAACCACGACAGACCGACCCATACCACGCCTTGGGAGACGAGCAAAAGGCGACCGTTGCCATCCGCTTCACCGGCAGGAATTAGCAACGTCAAGAGCACGACAATCACAGTGCCCCCCATCCACAGAACATGGTCTGAAACTGAGGTTTGGTTTCGCAGGAGTGCGGCGGCCGTGAGCACTGCGGTCACCGCTGCATAGAGGCTGTACGGGCTCAACCCTGCGGGTAATTCAACCTCGAACGCTTCTGAGGTCAACAAGGCCAGGCCAATCAGCATCACTGGTGCTGGATAGAGGATGAAAGGTGCGAGATCCTTCAGATGGACGCCTCTCACCACAAGGTATGATGCGCTGAAGGCCGAAACCAACAGAAGCAATTGCGCCAATGCATATCCGGTCTCAAGACGGTTCGCAGCGATGGCCAAAAGTGCGCCAATCATACCGAGGCCAACAGAAACAGACCACAAAGCAGGTTTGCCAAGTCCAAGGGCCTTGAGTGCGTCGGAGAACCAATTTTCAGCCTTGACAAAGGAAGCAGCCACAACAGCGTTGGTTGCTGTTACACCTGCCATCAAGAGGAACAGCAACAATTCATCATCAAATCGAACGAGTTCCACTCCGAAAAACGACCAATCATTGGAGAGGGCGTGAACACCAACCCAGAGGTAGGAGGAAGCAATGCCCAAGCTCGCCAAGTTACCAGAGCGACGCATGAAGGCAAGCCCGTGCATCAACAGGGTACCAATTCCCACCATTGCAGCAACACCCACTTCGCCGTACAACGCTCCTGCAGCGCTACCGACGATGAGTAAAATCAGGGTTGCTTGCGCAGCAATTGCATCTTCGTCATGGCGTTGAGCAATGAATATGTTTCCACCGACAACGGCCAACATGCCGAGTCCGAGTGTTTCATTTGCGCCAAGTGGTGATGCATCGAACCATCCCCAGTGCCATGAATCAAGGATCAATCCGTAAAACAATTTCATCGATATGATGACCCAAGTAACGCCAAGCAATCGCATCGATGGTTTTGGAATCCAACGCTCGCCGAGGTACAACCCGAACACCCCCATCGAGAACAAACCAAGGCCGCTCAACTCAGGGGGTAAGACAGTTCCAACAACAGCACCAATGGCAGACCAAACGGTCACCATTGCCACGAGTAATCCGAGCCCAAGTCGCCGTTCACCGTGAACAGCGAGGTCTTCCACACTGTCCAATTCCGGTGCAGATTGAACAGTTCCGTCCCGTTGAACCGCCCCCGGCTCGTTGCTTTCTTCATCGCCCTTCGAGAACAATGACACGATTTCACCAACGGCTTCGTCAACCTCTTCCACTGGCTGAATTCGAATTGATTCGGGTTGCTCGTCAACCTCATTTGAGGCGACCATGAATGAGCCGAGATCCATGCCCCGTGGCCGCTGGAAGTCGCGCTTCCTAAGCACATCATCACGCGGAGGGCTCGAGCCGGCCCCCTCGTTGCGCTCCTCGGCCATGCACTTGCTCTTGTTCGCCTCCTTGAATGCTTTCTCACGAATCTCGGCGGAGGCGGGCGTTTTCCTGTCGGTTTCTTTTCCTTCAACCCGAATCGATAGGCGCGGCTCCACTGCCCCGCTATCCATAGGGGAAAATTATCAATTGTCCAACCAAAAGGGACAAAGAGGGCCTGTGGAACGCTACGGCATGGCCGACGCCCATGGGACTCCCACAGGGGACCTTTCTTCGTACGGAATCACCCCCGCTGGTGAAGTCTACTGGAACCAAGCTGCACCGACCCTGATTGAACTCGCCGTCGCCAGAGGCGAAGGTGTGTACAGCGCTCATAAGGCTCTCGTCACCGAGACCGGCGAGCGAACTGGTCGTTCACCAAATGACAAGTTCATCGTCGACGAACCATCGACGACTGGTGACATCAACTGGGGCGATGTCAACGTCTCGACAGATGCTGAAACCTTTGTCCGCATGCGAGCCAAGGTGGTTGAATACCTCTCGTCCAAGGACGCACTCTTCGTCCAAGATTTGTACTGCGGCGCAGACTTCAGCGAAGCCCTTCCGATTCGAGTCGTGAACCACAATGCTTGGCACAACGCCTTCGCACGAAACATGTTCATCCGTCCGAGTGAGGAGCAACTCCAACACCACACGCCCGAATTCACAGTGCTTCACGCACCACACTTCGAAGCAAGTCCTGAGGACGGATTGAACTCTCACTGCTTTGTCATCGTCAACTACGCTGCGAAAGAAGTCATCATCGGCGGAACACGCTATGCTGGCGAAATTAAGAAGTCCATCTTCTCAGTGATGAACCTCATTCTTCCAAAGAAAGGCATTCTCCCAATGCACTGCTCAGCCAACACAACGGGCGAAAACACAGCGATTTTCTTCGGCCTTTCCGGAACCGGAAAAACGACGCTCTCAGCAGATCCAAAGCGTGCGCTGATCGGCGACGATGAGCACGGTTGGGGTGCAAACGGTGTGTTCAACTTCGAAGGCGGCTGCTATGCAAAACTGATTGATTTGTCCGAAGAAGACGAGCCTGCCATCTTCGGCACCACTCGCAAATTCGGGACTGTTCTCGAAAACATCGTGATGGACAGCGAAGGCGTCCCTGACTTCACTGACACGAGTAAAACCCAAAACACACGTGGCTCGTACCCGATTGAATTCATCGAAAACCGCACCCTTGATTCGAAGGGCGGGCATCCACAAAATGTGATTTTCCTCACCTGTGATGCGTTTGGTGTCCTCCCACCAATTTCTCGATTGACCCCCGACCAAGCGGCCTACCACTTTATCTCCGGATACACGGCAAAGGTTGCGGGCACCGAAGTGGGTGTCAAGGAACCACAAGCCACCTTCTCAGCTTGCTTTGGTGAACCATTCATGCCAATGCACCCAGGCGTCTATGCAGATCTCCTCTCCTCCAAGATGGCGGAGCACGGAGCAACTGCTTGGCTCATCAACACTGGTTGGTCCGGTGGCGCCTATGGGGTCGGAAGCCGAATGAAAATCCGCCACACCCGTGCCATGCTTAACGCTGCTTTGGATGGCGACCTCGACGTTGTAGAATACATCAAAGACGAGCGCTTTGGCTTTGAAGTGCCAATGGAATGCCCAAATGTTCCATCCGAAGTGCTCCAACCTCGCAGCACATGGGATGACAAGCAAGCGTTCGACGCAACCGCTGACAAACTCGCTGCAATGTTCAACGAAAACTTCGCTCGCTACGCTGAAGGCGTTTCCGAAGCCGTGAACGCATCTGCGCCTTCACCACTTGTGTGATCACAAAAAGTCACTCAGCGAGAGTTGCTTAGCCCGGTCGTTGTTGAACAGCGAATCGACACTATCGGCCAACCATTCGACGTTCTGTTTGGTGTACGTGTCCACGCCATAGGTTGCCATAACGTGCTTTGTGACCTTGATGTACTTTCGAACCGCACCTTCGGAGACTGTGAGGGCTAGTTTCCCTCCACATAACCCACCTTCTGATTTGGCAACCCCAACGCTTGCAAGCCCTTGGCCAGAACTCTTCTTCGGCTGAATGCAAACGCCTGCAATCGGCATCCTGCGGTAGGAATGGGCGCATTTCAGGCACCGCACCTTCTGCCGCGCATAGGCATTCATGTTCCCACGCAAGTCGGGTAAAAAGTGCGACCGAACCACGCTTGAAGCAACGGTTCTGACATCGACGCCTCGCAATTTGTGCCCGAGGTCGAGTTGCCCATTCATTTTGTCAATCATGGTGTCAAGGGTCTTGTAAGCAGAAAGCGCCGGTCCTGCATCAATTGCATCACAATCATGCGTGTATCCATACCCGCGGACTGCGGCGATGCTTCCAAGCCGCCGTTCGACAAAATCCATTCTATTAGCGATGGTCTTCGGGTGGGGTTGATCCAATGTCGTCTCGTAGAAATCCCGTTCATAGAACCAACCTGAGTCGACGTTGAGCGCTTCTTTGTCCACTTCGGTGGGGTTCAGTCGAGTCGTCAAGACAAGTGGAGCATCCATTAACCCACCACGATTTGCAGGAAGGATTTCTCTGCTGAAATTCAGCAAACCATCCATGAGGAGCATGATTGCATCTTCATCACCATCGCAGTTCCTTCGCTTTGCTGCGTGGAACAACGGGTGGGCATAGCCACCTGAGCAGTCAGCCCAACCGATGATTCTGCTCAACACTCCACCTGAGGTGTGAGGGGCAAGGGCGCAGATGAGGTGGCCGACCAAATCGTCTGGCGTGTTCACGTTGTAATACGGCTCCATGCCGTAGTAGCGAACAAGCAATTCGTCAATGAACTTGGCAGTTCGAACAAAGAATTCACCGGCATTCTTGGCCACAATGAAGTCTTGGGGAAAAATTTCCAACATCTGCTCATCGCTTTCAAGAGGGTTTCCTTCTACATCGTGGGTGTAACCAAGCGATTCGATTGTTTGCCATGTGACGCCAATTTCACGGGGCGTGAAATGAGTCACAGGTACATCGCTCATATCGAAACGAACGGTTCCATCGCGGAACACTGGCAGTTGGAATTTTGCTCTTAGCAATCCTTTTTCGATGGCTTCTGGAGTTTGATCCCTCGAGGCAATTTTCTTCATGCATTTGACCGTCCGAGGAATTCGGTCCATGCCTAATCGGATTCGTGCATCTTCGAGAATGGTGTCCAAACGAACCGATTGGATTTCGCCACGGCGGCGTCTGTTGCTGTTTTCAGATTCACGCATGGCGGTGCGCCCTCGGCAATTTACGCCGACGCGCCCCTCACCGTGATCGTCCAATAATCGGTGGTGGCAGACGACAAATGGGGACTCCTTGCCGCATTTCTTGCACACCCTCCGCCCCATTTGCACACGAATGGTTTGTTTTTCAGCTGCGATGGCCATCAGGCGTTGGTTGCCGCCAGTCAAGTCGATCGGGAACAGGGCGTGAGTCATTGGGCTCATGACACGAGGTGCGGCTTTTTCTGGCCGGCCCATTCGACACCCAACTCGTACAGGGGCAGAGTGTTCCCATCGCAGTTCCGATATTTTTCTGACTTGAATCAAAATCCCATCAACGGCGTGATCGTCTTCGTTCACTTGAGCAGCAAGGTACTGCTCTGGGTTGTCAGGGCCCGGGTCGGGTACTTGCTCTGCGGCGTTGCGACCGACTTCATCAGTTTCAGCAATGCCAAGCCCGCGCTGACGTGCATCGGTTTCAGCAGCAATTCGAACGGTTGCTCTCGCTTCTTTCAACTCCTTCAAACGCTTTCGTTCCTCGGTGAGGACGATGTGGGCTTGCTTGAGTTCCTCAATGCGTGCTTCGAATCTCGAGCGAGCATCAACGATTCTCAATGGCTTCTCGCCTTCGAAACTGAACCCAAACCCATCCAGAACGGCCGGCCAACCTGATGTGATGACAAGGTCGTCACCATCATGGTGGTGTGCAAGACCAAGAATCATCGCAATACCTTTTGCCATGCCGTGTTGAATGAGGGTCCATGCCTCGAGCGTTTCCCCACCAAATAGAGTCGGAAGTGGACGCATTTCGTGGCCAGGGATGACATGTGCGCTCAAATCATCGATGCGTTCTGGCCGTAAGACATCCATTGCTTCCGCATTCCAACCTCTGACGCCATCAGCGATTCGCAGTTGCCTTGCCTCAGGCTTTGGAAGGGCATTGAGTCCATCTTCAGCGGCGATGATTCCGTGCTTCGATGTGCCAAAGTCCTCGATGGTCGCTTGCTCGAGCAGGGTGAGTGTGCTTGGAACCCATTCCAAAGGAAGGTCAAGGAACCAAGGGTTGTGAGGGGGAGGGAGGGATGTCTTGTATCGAACGGCAATCGCTTTTGCTTGCTCCCAGTTTGGTCGTTGATGGCGAAGGAATTCATGCCAGCGCCTGCGAACATGGAATTGCGCATTCGGATCTTCTGCGTCTTCAGGATGAACGCCCGGTGTGCCTGAGGGCGCTTCACTGCGTTCCACATTCATGAGTCCAAGCAGTCGATCAACTTCGGCTTCATCTGGGAGTTCTTCAAGCAGATCACTTGCCCACCAGTCATCGCAATACCCTGCAGGAACGAGGTTCTTGTTGTTCTCCATGAATTCTCCGTAGCCAAGAACTAATTCCCCATTATCCCATACAGATCCGACCTTTGACCGAACCAAAGCGAAGCTTGAGGCATCATCCAATCGAAGGAACCGGCCATCGTTGAGCACAACCCAGGGCCCTTCGGTGTGGTCTGAGGGAGTGATTGCACATGCCTTCCCGGGGCGTTCAATTTTCATCTGTGTGCCAATGGTGATGAAATCATCCATAGCAAGCATGGAGGCTGTGTTGGTCGAAGCGGCAGCGAGGCCTGAAGGCCGCGCTCGGCCGTAGCGCAATCGGAAACCACCAGCTTCAAGCGGTGCGCCAAAAACAGGCCGCCCTGCAATGATGTCTCGCATGAACTTGGTAATGCTTGGAACCTTTCTCGACTTGAATACGGGTCCTTTCCCATCGCCCTCTTTCTCTTTACCGCGTGAGGCAAATTTGGAGATGAAATCCCACCCTGGGACACTGAGGCGTTCTGTGTGTTTCTGGATTTTTGGTGCTTTGAGGCACATACCTTCACCAATCACCAACAGGACACCGCCCCGAATCCTTGGCTCATCGATGTTTCGAACGCGCCCATATCCGGCACACTCAATTTTCTCTGTAGATTCTCCGTTGATCATAATCGGGCATGCGCGAACGATTTCGTCAATTTCCGCAGGCGATGGGCGATATTGCAAATTCCCTCGGTAGAGACCAAACTCTTCCTTGACGCGCTCCACTTCAGGATCAGTTGGTTGGTAGTGCCCGATGTTTAATTCACGACGAATCATGTCGGCGATGAGGACAGCGAGCGCCTGTGCTGTTCCACCTGCTGCCCTAATTGGTCCAGCGAAGTGCACCGATACGAATTGCGAACCATCAACATTGTTGAGCAAACGAACTTCGCTGATTCCTTCGAGCGGAGCGACGAGAACAGCTTCAGTGAGCACTGCAAGCCCAACACGAAGTCCAACGTCGATGGCCGTGACAAGATCGTACCCCTTTTCGCGAAAACCCCGTGCCACGGATTGAGCCATCATGATCGATGTTGTTTCACGATCGTGTTCGGCGAGGAGGGTTCGAATGTCATCGGCGACTTCGTATCCGTCGAGGTACTCGATGAGCAGTTTTTCGGTTCTGCCGGCCAAATCGGCGGCTCGGGGAATCTCAACATACTCCTTGTGGTCATAGCCTTTCTTTCGGGCCTCTTCTGCGATGATGTACGCTTCATCAGCCCGCTCATCCAACCATTGGTGGTAAGCCACCATCTCGGCCTCCAACCGTTCCACGTCGACACCAATCAGGGGGTTATGGCCCCGGATTTGTCCCTTCGTTTCATCGGATGACATGGTACTCTTCTGGCCCTTGGCGGCGACCGTTTATGAGAGGCGCGCCCAGAAAACAATGAGAAAGTACTCACAAAGGAGGAAAGGAAAGTTCATCTCTAACGCTGCCGACCCCCGAAACATGACCGTCCACGAATCCCTCCGGGCCCATGCAAAGTGGCCCCGACTTGTGCAACTAGTGCGAGACCTTGCGTTCATCGACGGCGGGAATGATGAAGCGTTCACACTCGCAAGTGGGCGAACCTCACGGTGGTTTTTCGATACAAAACCAGTCATGATGCACCCCGAATCAACGCATCTTCTCGGCGAATTGTTCAACATGCGCATGGATGACCTCAATGCAGACTTCGTTGGTGGGCTTGAACTTGGGGCTGTACCACTCACGGCAATCGCTGTGACTGCTTCGCCAGCCGGCCACCCTCGCCTTGGATTCATGGTTCGAAAGGAACCAAAAGGCCGAGGTGGGAGGAAGACGAACAATCCTCCAGGGATTGAAGGATCGCCGCTTACTGATGGCGGGCGCATTGTGATTGTCGAAGACGTCACAACAACCGGCGGCTCGGCCATAAAGGCGGTCGATCGGATTCACGCTGCAACCACATGCAAGGTGATTGGCGTCATTAGCATCGTGGATCGGCAGGAAGGCGCAGCACAGGCATTTGCAGACGCAGGCATTCATTTTGAAAGCATCATGACTCGTTCAGATGTAGCGGGACAGTGAGGATCTTCCATGACGGAAGTCCTTGACCCAGCCACCACCTCAGTGGAAGGCCTCAGTGAATCTGCACCGGATTCGACTGCGCCTGCAGGCCTTGTGTTCTTCCACGCCAGTGAAGGAAAACCGTTGGCTACACCGTGGCAAGTGGCACTCATTCGTTCGCAATTGCTCACCCATGCAGCGCTTCCAGAAGGGATTGTGCTCGATTGCGCCTGCGGGAGCGGCATTCAACTTGCAGCCCACGCGTCGGTTCTTCAACGCTCAGCGCTCGGTGTTGAACTGAACCCAAATCGAGCGCAGGCGAGCGCTGTCAACCTCAACACGATTGCAATCCAGCGCCAAGAGACCGAATCAGAGTGGATGCGTTCCAGCCGCGTCGTGATTGGCGACGGCAGGGACGGAGAGGGAATTCTCGAGGCTGTGACGGCCTCTCTCGGGGGCGCCCCTCGCCCCAAAATCGCCATCCTCCACCTTGATCCAGCCCGGCCCAGGAACAGCCGAACACACGGCCTCGAAGAAATGGCCCCTCGCCTCGATGAAGTGTTCGCTGGATGGGCGCCGTACCTCGAAGAAGGCAGAAACGGCCCTTCGCTTCTTCTCGACCTATCGCCCCGCCTCACTCACCAGCAACGCCTCGAAGTCGAATCACTTGTGGATTTGAACTGGCCAGGGATTTTGCGAACGTGGGTCTGGACTTCACGTGGTCGTGGGCGTGTGGACCGATTGGCGTTATGGATTGGCAGCGCAGCCCAAGAAGGCGTCGCTCGCCGGTTCGTACGGGTCCCTCCAAAGCTCGGCATTGAACCGACCATCGTCTCAGGAGGCCGCCGGCTGATGCATGGCGCCGACCACCCTGTTGCAGTCCGCCGCCCCCCTCGGCGCGGCGAGCGAATCAGCATTCTCGATGCCGCCTTGGTAGAGAGCGGTCTTGCCATGGATTGGCTCAAAACAGTGTCAAAGGAAGAAAAGATTGCATGGGGGGTCGTCGAAGGTCGCAGACCGCAAATCCACCACGATCATCCGCTTCGAATCGAAAATCCAGCCGACCGCTTACTCGTTCAAGCGACAGGTCGCGTGGTCGCACTCGCTCGGATGACGTTGGAAGTGTCAAGCGTTGACCGCTTGGTGGAAGTGCTTCTCGAACACGACATTGGCCGCCTTACAGTGCGCGCCACCCTTCCTCCGGAAGTACAACCCAAAGTTCAGGGCGCAATCGACCGACAATTAGGCCGCCGCCACGGTCGGCGTGATGCCTTTTTGATTCAGCAGCCAGGTGATGAAATGTTGCTGATTTGTGTTGCCGAGTGATGCGTCGTTGCGGAGGGCCGTGTTTTCGTGTGCGAAACGAGGCAAATCTCGCTTTCAGCATCGCGATGAGCGCGTCGCGGTCTTGATATAGGGGAGGTTGGTCGGAAACCTGCTTGACACTAGGTGTCGAGGTTGAAGGTGAAACAACATGGCACGACCAAAAGACGAGGATTTGGGAGAAGATTTCTCATACATTCTGCGAATGGCAGATACTGACATGGATGGTCTCAAGACCCTCTCTACTGCACTGACTTCAGTCAAGGGCGTTGGTCCACGAACTGCAATTCAAATCTGCAAGAACACCGGCTTCTCACCTTCCTCACTCGCCGGTCACCTTTCAGTCGAAGAGCAAGAAACCCTCCGCTTGGCGATTGAAGGCTACGCAGAAACAGTCCCTCTCTGGATGCTTAACCGCCAACGAGATCTCGAAACAGGGGACGAACTCCACCTCACCGGTCAACAAGTTACGTTGACCCTCAAAGACGACATCGACCGTCTTCGTACCATGAAGTGCTACCGTGGTGTTCGCCACGCTAGCGGCAACAAGGTCCGTGGACAACGCGGCCGCTCAAATGGCCGTGGCGGCCTCACACTTGGTGTGAAGCGAAGCAAGTGATATGGAGGGATGATGAATGGGAGAACCAAAGTTTGCACGACCTAAGTTTGACACACCTTCCCACCCGTGGAAGGCAGAGCGAATCGAAGAAGAGCACCAGATTCAGAAGAATCACGGTCTCAAGAACATGCGAGAGATTTGGAAGGCCAAGTCTCAGCTCCGACGTCACCGACGCCAAGCCATGCGCTTGATCGGTATGTCTGACGGCACCGCCGCTCACGTAAAGCGTGAAGTCGACGACCTCACGCGTTCCCTTCACAACAAGGGACTCATTCCATCTGATGCATCCCTCGACGACATTCTTTCTCTCGGCACTGAGGACATTCTCAACCGCCGACTTCAAGCACAAGTCTACTACAAGGGGCTTGCAGCGACCATGAAGCAAGCACGCCAACTCGTGACCCACGGTCACATCTGTGTCGGCGACCAGAAAGTCACCATCCCATCCTACCCTGTGAGCCGAGATGAAGAAGAACTCATCAAGTACCACATGTCTTCCGATTTGAACGACGCAGACCACCACGTCCGACAAATCATCGACGGACGTGCTTCCTCTGCAGAATATGCAGTCGAAGAAGAAGAAGTGGACCCAGAGGCAACAGCAGAATTCGCTACTGAAGTGAAGGAAGCAGCCGCAGCGGCCCCATCCGCAGAAGACGCCGGAGGTGACGAGTGATGACACGACGTGCAATTATCAACATCTTCAGTTCATACAACAACATCTTGATGACAGCAACCGATCTTACCGGTGCTGAAACCATCACCACCTGCTCTGGTGGCCAAGTGGTCAAGTCCTCCAAGGACAGCGGCGGTCAATTCGCAGCAACTCGTGCTGCAGAAAAGATGGCTGACTCCCTCAAAGAAAAGGAATTCACGCAACTCATCATCAAATACCGAGCACCTGGAGGCAACCTCTCCAACAACACCGGACCTGGGGCACAAGCCGCAATCCGTGCATTGACCCGTGCTGGAATGACCATCACTCGAATCGAAGACGTGACGCCAATCGCTCACGACGGTACCAAAAAGAAGGGCGGCCGCCGTGGCCGCCGTGTCTGATACTTGAGGTGGAAAAGATGGAAGCAAAGACTGTTGAAGGCTGGCCACAAGGGAATGCAACTCGCATTCTCCTTACCGATACTGACGCTGCGCAAGTGAACGCAATCCGTCGAGCTTTGATTGCTGATGTCCCAAAGCTCGCTATCAACCGAGTGGATTTCTCACAAGGCGTGAACCAAGACAACAAGGGCGAAGTCCTTGAGTCCGTCAACGTTCTTCCAGACGAAATTCTCGCTCACCGATTGGCAATGATTCCAATCCCTACCTTCCCAGAAGAAGGCATTCACTTCTCCGATGCATGTCCAAACTGCATTGACCTCGCTGAAGAATCAAAGGGATGTCCTTCCTGCCAAGTTCTCTATTCGCTTTCCGCCCGAGGCCCAACATCCGATGCAGAAGAAGACTACAAAACAGTCTATGCTGGCGATCTTACGACCATCTCAGACCAAATGTTTGACATCCGTGATGAACACAAGCGAATCCCTCTGACCATTCTATCGAAGGGACAATTCCTCGAATTCTATGCTTTCGCAACCCTTGGCCGTGGCCGTGACCACGCAAAGTGGGCACCTGCAGCAGCAATTGGCTTCCGCCCACAGCGCATCGTCAAGCTCAACAAGCCAAAGAAGGCAGAAGCACTCTTTGGCCTCGGCCTGAAAACCTCCGATGGCAAGAACATCGATGCCAAGTTGTTTGGAAAAGACAAGACCCTCACAGACATCAACCACGTGATCGACATGGAAGCAGCGCTTCACCAAGTCGGACCAGGAACCGGACGAGAAGGCGACTTTGATGACGCCATCACACTCGAAGAAGTTGAGCACGCCTATGTGTTCTCTTTCGAAACCGACGGAAGCCTCACCCCAGAGCAAGCCTTCAACGGCGCAATGGACGAGCTTCAGAGTCGCTTCGAGAACCTCACCGGTGACATTGAGCGAGCCTTCGCTTGACGCTTTCAGCCCCGCGATTAACATCTCCTCATCCGAGGTTTCATAATGGAGCGAGTTTGACAATCGCCCATGCAGAATGCGCGCCGCACCGCCCTATGCCTGACCCTCCTTTTTCTCATCGCTCCGATGATGCCACTCGCAACCGCAGCGTTTAGCGATCAAGAATCAGAAATCGAGGTTAAGCAACCAACCCCATCGTATGCAGAACCTTTGCTGAAGTCAATCGATGCACACCCCCTAAAATCCCTCGAATTGTTGGTACCTAAAACCGGAACAAGCAGTGGGCGTGCTGCTTGCCCGAGCCCTTCAACCCTCCAATCAGACGGTGGCTCAAGCGGCGATGCTGGTTCAGATGCAAACACTTCTCGTTCTCTGGGCACAAACCCAAACTCAGGCACAACGGGTGCTCAAGGGTGCGTCGACGCCACCGACACCGATGACTGGTACACTGTGACCACAACCGCTGGCAAAGATGTCGACGTCGAACTCGTCGTGCCAGCCAGTGCCGATTTCGACCTCTACTTAGTGGATTCAACCGGGTATGAATATGACTATGATTGGTCAGAATACAACGACCCTCTCGAAAAGGCCAGCACAGCGGGGACAAGTTTCTCTGGTGTCGCTTCTACCTTTTACATCAATGTCCGAGCCTATTCTGGTGACGGTCAATACACGCTTAGAACATGGACAAACAACACGCCGCCACGACCAGATCTTGTCATCACCTCGGTGGTTGAGCCTGCAACCGCCCAAGCAGGTGACACGGTGAGTGTCGAATACGTTGTTGAAAACATCTACAACACGACATCAGACGCCTTCGAAGTTCAGTTCATCCTCTCAAGCGACCGGACGTATGACGGATTCGACACCTTGCTCGACGAATCCGAACCTGAAGCAGCTCTTGCAGAGAACACCTCGCGAACAACAGTCGCGTCAGTGACCCTTCCAAGCAACCTCCCCGATGGCTCCTACTACTGGATTATATGGGCGGATGGTTACAACAACCTCACAGAATACAACGATACCAACAATAACCTCGCCTCGGACAAAGCCATGCTTGTGGGCGACTCTTGCCAAGACTACAATCCAAACGGCGAGGACGATGCAAGCCTTGGGGCAGACGCGCCAAACAATGAATCTGCAGCATCCACGCCTTTGGGAACCAACGTCACGGATTCCTACACCGGTTGCATCGACGGCCGGGAAGGCAACGACGTGTTTGCGTTCGATGTTCCAGCGAATCACAACATCGAAGCCCAATTGACAGTCGATCAAAGCGTGTTCTTTACTTTCCGTCTCACAAATTCAAATGACGAAACAATCGATTATGTCGGCACCCAAGGATTCGTCAGCACCAATGGTGGCGACTATGACGGCGTTGGGGATACATACTTCCTCAACATCACTCGTTCCGGCACCGCTGTGAACTGGACATTGGACGTGTGGACGAACTACTCGACTCCTGCAGCGAACCTCATCATCACAAATGTAACCGCCCCAACAACTGGAATCGCTGGTACAAGTGTGTCAATTGATGTTCAAGTAAACAATACTGGCTCCTTGTTGGCCCCAGCGAGCACCCTCAGCGCTTGGCTTTCGGTCGATGCAGCCCTCTCAACAGACTGGGACTTGCCTCTGGGCAACATCAGCGTGCCTTCAATCGATGCCAATCAATCAGACATTGTTCAATTCACCGGAACTATACCTGCGGGAGCACAGGGCGGCAATTACAGCATCATTGTCATGGCAGACTCTGAAGAACTCATCAGCGAAAAGAGCGAATTGGACAACGAAGGAATTGCTGATGACGAACTTTTGGTCAATACGAAAGCAACTGCTTGCCCATCACAAGACGATGGTGGCTCTGGTGCAGATGCTGGCGAAGACGAAAACACCGCTCTCCTCCTTGGCGAAGACGTGTCCATGACCATTACGGGATGCGTTCACGAAGATGTTGACGCCGCAGATTGGTTCGAAATCGTTGTTTCACCGGGGCTCAACCTCACAGTGACCATGGTTAACGCACCGGATCAAGACGCAGATGTCTATCTTCGAGACAGCGCAGGTGAATGGTTTGAACGCGGGTACTTGTCAGGTTCGAACGACGAAACCATCTCAACAGCAGATGACGCAACCTATGCCGGAACAGGTGGAACATTCTTCATCAGCGTTGATGCATACCTCTCCCTTGGTGTTTACACCCTTATCATCGAGACAGAAGGCGTTGACCCCAATTCATTCAATTGTGGCCAACAAAATGATTTGGGTATTGGCCAAGATGCACCAGCCGGTAATGGAATCGACCTCGGAACCAACCCCTCCACGAGCGGTGAAGGTTGCTTCTCAGGCGCAGACGATCTGGACATTTACGCATTCAGCATGAGCGACAATGAAAATTTCGATCTTGTCTTTGATGCGGACACAAGCCTTCCGTTCACCGTTACAATTCAAGATGCTGGAGGCAACCTCATTGCTTCAGCAGACAACACAAGCTATGGGATGGTCTTCCAGACACTCGATACTGAGTTTGAAGGCCAGACCAAGGATTACACCGTCGTGGTCGATGCAGGAGGCGCCTTTGGTCTCTACAACCTCTCCATCAACACGGTGGGCGCAGCACCAGCTGACGTCGCAATCTCTACGCTCGTATGCCCTCTCGACCACACATCAGGGGAAGAAGTGCAAATTTCATGGGAACTTGTCAGCCTACGGGGCCCAGGCAACGACGCATCAATCGTTCTTCACATCGATTTGCTCGATGATACGGGAGCCGAAGTTGCTCGAATGGTGACCACCACATCTACGGTGTCGGCTCAAGGAAACCTCACCTTTGGTGCAGATTCAGAGTTCTTTACAACACCAGATGAAACCTCGACAGGCAACTATGCGTGCCGCCTCACAATTGATGTGAACGACGACCTCACCGAAAGCGACGAGAACAACAACGTTCTCATTGGCGATTCTTTCTTCATCCAGAATGAAGAAGAATTGTGGGCCAACGATGTCGACCGGGACGGTTTCAACACAACAGATTCCGGTGACGGAATTGTCGACGACTGCCCTACCACGTTCGGCGAATCAACCATCGACCGATTCGGTTGCGCTGATATCGATGAAGACGGCGTATCGAACCTGAATGACTTCTGGCCACTCGATGCCTCCCAAGCCCTCGATTCCGACCTTGATTCGTTCGGCGACAACCCATTGGGAACCGAAGGCGATCAATGTCCAGATGTGCCAGGAGTGGCAGGTGGAGAAGGTGGCGATGGTTGCCCTGCAACCATCGTTGACGCAGACGGTGATGGCGTTCTCAACGCCGATGACGATTGTCCAAACACGCCAACGGGAACCACAGTTGGCACCGATGGTTGTGAGGTCGATTCGACCGGTGGGACCACCGACAACGGCACCGATGATGGAAACACGACAACGGATGGCAACACAACAACACCCGGAGGCAACACTGGCGACGGCACCACCGACGGGTCCACCGATGGAACTGGCGATGACACCGATGTGGCTGATGTTCAATCAGACTCGACCATCTTTGGAATGTCGCCTATGATTGTCTACGCTCTTGTGGGGCTCATAGTAGTGGGGCTTGTATCCGCCCTCCTGCTCCGTGGCCGCAGCAGTGGTGGCCAATCGAGCGTATTCGCAGAACAGCAAAAGGCCTATGACGCCTCAACATTGCCTGCAGCAACCGATTCCACCATCACGGCTGAACAACTCGCCTACGAGCAGCAACTGATTGCCGCTGGTTATCCTGCAGACGCCGCTCGAACCTATGCGGATCAACACTTCCGCCCATGGTTGACCAACTGATGCTGGCTCCGTCTGCGTGAAAGCGAATGCTCTTGACCCCCCTCCGTGTGGGCGAAGCATGCACGCCCTCATGGAGACCAGCGCCGGAAACATCACAATCGAACTTTACCACGGAAGTGCCCCTGACACAGTGGCGAACTTCGTCAAATTAGTCGAAATGGGCCACTACGATGGCCTCCACTTCCACCGTGTGATTGAAGACTTCATGATTCAAGGCGGCTGCCCTCATTCCAAGGACCCAATGTCACGCCGAGCTGGAACAGGCGGCCCAGGCTGGAACATTCCTTGTGAGCCATCCGCCCTTCGCTTGAAGCACGATAAGCCAGGGATCTTCTCCATGGCGAACGCAGGAAAGAACACTGGCGGCTCCCAATTCTTCCTTACCACTGTTGCCACACCTTGGCTTAATGGAAACCACGCTGTTTTCGGCGAGGTCGTTGAAGGCATGGACGTCGTGAAGACAATCGAAGGCTGCCGAAAACTTCCTGGCGACCGCCCAGCAGAACCACAACAAATCATCCGCGTCTCCATTATGGAGTGAACGGGTCACTGGCCCACCCACGCCCTTGCACTGAACGGAAGCGCCCGTTCCGAGCCAATCAAGGGGAATTCCGTACGAACGGTGAAGAAGTACCGCTTCTACGGCTGAGCATGACAAATGTACGCATTGAGGCGGACACCATGGGCGAACTTGAAGTTCCAGCTGACAAATACTACGGGTGTCAAACCGCTCGGTCACTCATCAATTTCGACATTGGGTCGGACACCATGCCACTCGGCGTCATCCGTGCTTTTGGCATCCTGAAGCAGGCTGCTGCAAAGACGAACGTGGCGCTTGAGCAACTTGACCCAGAGGTTGGAGCGTTGATCATCGCTGCCGCACAGGAAGTGCTTGATGGGGCACTGAACGATCATTTCCCACTGCGCATCTGGCAAACCGGGAGCGGCACTCAATCCAACATGAACACCAACGAAGTCATCGCCAACCGGGCCATTGAGATGGCAGGGGGCGTTCTCGGTTCGAAAACGCCTGTCCATCCAAACGATCACGTCAACCGCGCTCAATCCTCCAATGACACTTTCCCGACCGCCATGCACATTGCATCGGCAGAGGCG
>JAQXFM010000184.1 GCA_029250305.1 Candidatus Poseidoniaceae archaeon
GTCGTGCAACTTCACTCTTCTTCATTCCATTGCAGGAAATGTTCTTCATCGCCTTCTTCAATCAATCCAAGATCCTCTAAATGGGACTCAAAATCAGTGAGGTTGTGCTTCCAGCCACCAGGGAGCTTTGTGTTGTCATCAATGATTTTTAGCATGCGCTCTTGCCATGCCTTAGGCTTGCGTTGCATGATGTAGACATAGAGGACAGAAGTCCGTATGTCTTCAGATATGACGACATAACCACTTGATGCTTCGAAATTCATTGCTCGCAATAGATTGAACGCCGGTCGATTGACCCTCCTGAAGATGCGGCGGCTGAACCGCATTCCAATCAACACCGTGGCGAAAATCATCAAGGTCGTGAGGCAGAACCCACCCCATCCTTGTTCGACAAATCGATTTGAGAACAGGACCTCAATCAACAGGATTGGAACCGTTGTGGTCATGAAGAGAAAACTCTCGGAAACCGGAGGCTTCCTCATCTTCAGTTCAATTGCACCCCAGCCATTGTGGTGCTTTTCCCAGGGCTTGAAGAATTCTCGTTCGTCTTGCATTGAAGCAGCCGTGACCATGCCGTGAAGTTGGCTAATCTTTGCGTACTGTTGCCCACTGACGTCCATGTTCTCGTCGGTGATGGCTTCGAGTCTGTACCTTGCTTCTGTGTAAAGTCCCATATCGGCAAGCAACGTGGCTTGTTCGACCAAAGGTGTTACTTCCATCGGCATGTGGTGACGGAGTTGTTGCCACCAAGCAAGTGCTTCATCCAGCAATCCGAGTTCATCGCTCAACAATCGCCCTCCAAGGAACCACATCGCAGTTCGTGCAGGATCAATGGCGATGATTTTCTTGACTGCTGACAGTGATTGAGCTGTTTGTTTCAGAGTTGGCTTCTCGCCCTTTGGAGGTAAGGCTGCCTCAGCGCATAATTGCCATGCATCGACATGCATCGGGTCTTCTTTAACAGCAAGGCGAGCAGATTCGTACGCTTCCTCGAGGTTTCCAAGATCGTAGGCTTCAACAGCATCGAGGTAGTGTTCTTCAGCGCCCATTTGACACACCCGCGTTACGAATTCAATCTTCTCGATCTCGACCCATCAAATCACGAGGTGGTCGGTTGTGAGCATGCCCAGTTCCCTTTCCACGAGCCTTTCGGAATTCCCGAGGTTCACGTTGTTCTCGAGGTTCACGGCGAGGAGGTCGGCTGTCGCCACCACGTCGGTCGTCGCCACCTCTTCGGTCGCCACCACGTCGGTCGTCGCCACCACGTCGGTCATTGCCGCCAAATCTGCTGCCGCCATTTCGGTCGCCGCCGCGTCGGTCATTGCCGCCACTACGGTCGCCACCACGCCGATCGTCTCGACGAGGACGGGATTGACCGCCGCTACGGGGCAATCCACATCGGTTGCATTCCTGACGGAATGCGAAATTTGAGTTGTTACATTGAGGGCAGTCCCAGTCGTTGTCGTTGAACACTTCTCCGCCGCGGCGGTCGTTTCCTCTTCGGTCGCCGCCACGTCGATCGTCGCCGCCGCGTCGGTCATTGCCGCCAAATCGGTCGTTTCCTCTTCGGTCGTCCCTGCGAGGAGGCCGTCCTTGGCCACCGGCCTTTGGAGCTCCACATTTGTTGCATTCAGTTCGCCATGCAAAGTTGTCATTGTGGCACTTGGGGCAATCCCAGTCGCCAGCCATTCGGTTATTGGATTGGTCGTTTCCTCTTCGGTCGCCGCCACGTCGGTCGTTGCCACCAAATCGGTCGCCGTCACGTCGGTCGTCTCGGCGTTGGAATCCTCTATCGTTTGAGCGGCCACCACCGTTTCCTCTTGGTTCACCACATCGATTGCATTCTTGCCTGAAGGCGAAATTGTTGTTGTTGCATTTGGGGCAATCCCAATCGCCGCCGTTGTTTCCACGGTCATTGCGCTCAAATCGTCCGCCTCGATCGTTTCGGTCAAATCGTCCTCCACGGTCATTTCCACGTCGGTCGTTGCTGCGGCCATTGTTTCGGTCGCCAAAGTTTCGCTCTTCCTTGACTTTCTTTGGTCGAATGTTTACTTCAATTCCAACAAGGCTGGGAATGTCGAGTTTTCTGTCGAGGTGGGCAACGTGTGCAAGGGGCGCATTTGTATTTCCAAGCACGGCGTCAACCTTGCCGATGTAATCCCCAGTTGCCTGGTTGATGATGATCGATTCTAGGGCTGGGGAGGAGCCTGTAAAGGACACCAACAGGCCACCTTCGTGGCTTAACGACTCAATGGTGCCTGCAAACATGCCCTCACTCTCAACTCAACGGGCTCACCGTCCCCTCTTGAGGGTGCCGGTAGCCAAAATCACTCGTCTTTTCCTCTGCTTACGACAGCGGCTCCGAGCAGAGCGACTGCCAATGTTGCCATCAAGGAGGCTGCTGGTAGGCCTTCTTCTTCCACGACACCAGGCTCGGTGACGGGGTCGTCTTCGGAGGCTGCATAGGGGTCAGGAACCATCACTTGCATGGTGGTCATCGTGCCAGATTCGTCTGTTGCGACGAGGGTAATATCGTACACAGTCACAGGTGGATTTTGGGAAGAGCATGATACGATGTTGACATCAATTTCCCAAGCGGGTCCAGAACGAACAAAGTCGTTGGTGGTGTAGCCACACAATGAGAGGGACATCTCCACTGCTTCACCATCTGGATCGAGCACCTTTCCTTGGAGTGTGAATTTGAGATAACTTGCATCCCATGTGGCGTTGGTGCCGTCGAGATTTACATCAACGTCAATCACTGGAGGCGCACTTGCCTTCTGTAATCCAAAGTTGAGCATGAAAGCGTAATCGAGCATGCCGCTCGACTGTGCTTGGCCCATGACCATGACCATACCAGGGCCGAGACCATCCATTGGAAGGGCAAGTGTGGATGGTGTTGATGCAAGAGTAGCCATGCGCATTTCGCCCATTGAGTTGGGCTGGTGTGCATGGGCGCTGATGGAAAGTTCGCTGACAGCACCAGTGGGGGTCACCGTAAATTCAACAGCATCGCCGGCTTCAGAAATCACTGCCTCAGCTGTGAACGGCTGGGCAAAGGACCAGTTACGTGTCTCAACAGATGTCGCACCAAATGGATCGACGACGCTGCATTCAGCATTCACGGATTCGTCGGCAGCAGGTGCATCTGGTCCGTCTAAGAACAGGGCACCGTCTTCTGTTAATCCAGCGGTCCATAGATCGGATGGCGTTTGCTCACCAAAGTCACAATCCAAGGCCCAACCGCTGTCATCGGTGGCCCAGGTTGCAGTGATTTCGCCGTCAACAAGGGTTCGTGTCCCGACAGTGTATGGGATCACTGTCCCATCAACGGGGGCGTCCGCCGTCCATACTGGAATTTCATTTGTTTCCGGTGCTTGAGTTGTGAAATCAAGGAACAGGTTTCGAATGATTGGGTATTCGCTTGCCGAGTAGCTGACTCCTTGGGTGACTCGAAGTCGGCCATCGGGGAGGTATTCTGCTTCTGGAGCAGGCATGGCTGTGCTTTCTTGATTGTCGTCTTGGACAGAGGAGTTGACCATGCGCAAACCTTGGAGTTGAGGGAAGGTGAGCACAAGCCCAGCACTGCTCATGTTTGTGACGTTGAGGGCCAGCGTGAAGTTCGATGAGCCGCTGTTTGGCAGTTGGTCAAAGCGAACGTTGTGGGTTTCATCTTCCTTGGTGAACATGAGGATTTGAAGATCATCAGTCACCGTAACTGGGACTTCCTTGCAGTCGGATGAAGCAAGCAAGTCTTGACAATCTCGCTCTTCTGCGTGGTTATCAGGTACCAAATTCACCTCGTCGAGAGCGATGCCATCCTTGACGAATTCGAGGTCATTCCAGTCGACGCCGCCGCGATGTGGCAGCCCTTCACGGATTCCGATTCGTGTGTCCATGTCGGCGATGCACTCAGGGCCAATCGCTCGAACAGCTTCCCGCTCGTCCGTGCTCATCCATGAGTTGTTGCCGCCCGGTGTGCCATCGAACAGTTCGTCGAGGTTCTCACGAACCGTAGCGGAGTTGCTTCCGTTGACATATGCAACTGCACTCATTTGCGCCGTTGCCCAATCGTCGCCGAGCAGGATATCAAACGATGCATAATTGTAGTCAAAAAGATCTTCGAATTTGTAACCCGTACAATCCACATCGAGGGATCCTTGGCGAGCGCTCGTTTGAGAATCTGCATCATTGTCTTCGAACGAAGGAGAGGTCACAAGAGATGATGATGCCATGAACAAAAACAAGATCACGATTGTCAATGCGGTTGCGGTCTGGGCGAAACGAGGTCTGGCCATGCTTTCTGCGGCGTCGTCTTGTCTCAAAGAGACTTCGCCTCCAGAGCAGGTCTTGCATCGTAGTTTTTGACCCTCAAAAGCCATCCGTTATGGTTGAAGTTTATTCATTCTCTGAACAAACCACCATGACGGGAGAACAGTCCATACAATGGCCATCGCCCATGATTGCCAGCCGGCAATACCGCGATCAATTTCGATGAGTCGTGTTTCGAGAAGGTGGTGGTACACTCCATTTGGTGAGAGCAAATCCAAAGCACCTTCCAGCGCAAGCCACTGGACATCGTTTTGCTCGCCAATGCTCACACCGGAGGCATAGGCCACCATCGTGGTCACCAATGCCCACAGAAACGTGAAGAGGAACCACATGCCAACACCAAAGGCAATCGCAGTGCCTTGGTCTTTTGTTCTTGATGAGGCCAAGAGCGTGAACACAACATACCAGTACAGGATGAGTGCTGTTGCTGCCAAATGAACGCCGATATCGGCCATTGAAGCCCATTCACCGAGCCGATACCGGATGACACCAATGGATGCGAAGATGAGCAGCGCAACAGGTACGAAGATGGCTTGCCACGTCCCGAGGAGGAGAGCGAGTGCTTGGTGCGTGCGAGGCATTGGTTGGGCAAGTCGTAGTTCGAACACACCACTTGCCCGATCCTTGCTCACGCCATCAAACGCCAGCAATACGGCGCACATCGTTGCACCAAAAACGACGCCGAGACTCGCATAGAACAACACCTCCATCGGTTCATCCGGTTGGTGACCGCCCGGCAAAATGATGTTTGGATCGGAGAACCCCCACGCCATTCCAGGGAGAAAAAGGATCAATATTGGCAGCATTATCAGGGTCCGAGTTGATTGAATTTTGCTCTTAAACACACGATTTGAAAGGGCTAAAATCCGCTGTAAGTCGTTCACTCTTCCTCACCCCCAATCCGTCGGTGAGGAAGCAAGGACGCTGATGCGATGTCGAGGCCGATTTCATCGATTTCCATCCCAGTCGCTGCGCACAGCATCTCGACAATACCTGGATGTTTAGGCGTCCATGTTTGCAGAGCAATGCCTCGTTCGATGAACGCTTCAATTGAAGCAGTTCCGTCATCAACCAAGTCCACCGACCAAGCGCCATCCGTGTGCTTCGGTCCCCCTTCGACGGCCGTACACCACGAGAAATCCGGTATTGGACCGCGCCCGGTTACGGTGATTTTGGATTGCAAGCCAAGTGATTCGGCCATTGCATCAATTCGATCGCAGGCGAGCAATTGCCCACGATGCATCAAGGCGATGCGGTCTGTAATTTCTTGTAACCCTGCAACTTGATGCGATGAGATGACAATAGCAACACCTTTGTCTTTCAATTGATGGAGTAATTTCACAAAGGCTGCTGCTGCAACCGGGTCGAGACCATTGAGTGGTTCATCAAGCAGGAGGTATTTTGGAGAACCGAGCAACGATGCTGCAAGGGTCAAGCGTTGTCGCATGCCTTGACTGAGTCCAGAAAGTGGTTCATTTGTCCGGCTTGAGAGACCAACCAGTTTGAGCAACCCATCGACTCTTTTTTGTTCAACCCCCCGCATCTCAGCCAGTTCCATCAATGCATCATGGACCGCTTGCGTTCCTTGCCATCTCACCTGTTCGGGCATGTGGCCAACGAGGGATCGCAATTCGCTTGTTTCCAAGGGGGTGCGCTCGCCAGAGGTGATGTGGACCAATTGGCCACCTTGAATCGGTAGGATGCCGGCGATCGTTCGAAGAAGCGTTGTTTTCCCAGCACCATTCGGACCCACCAGGCCAAGAATCTGTCCTGGTTGAAGCCTCAACGTGATATCGAATACACCGGGACCGAATCGTTTTTTCCATGGGCGAAAGGGAGCGGGTGCGCTGACCATGTGACGAAAGGTCACAGCATCGAGTTCCAAAGCCGCCCCCTCCATGATTCGGCCTAGAGGTCATGGTTTGACAATATACCGTTCAAAGGACATGTTCACCCCAATGCTCTTCACCATCGAAGCATTACAGGAGCCATGAGCCAACTTTGGAACCTTGTTCCAACCATTTTGGTTCTTGGAGGGCTCTACATTGCGGTGTGGTGGTTTCGCCGACCGCTTGATGCTGAAGATGCTCAACGCTCTGTCCGCCTTCTTTTGGGGCCACTCGGCATCCATGCAGCTGTTGGTGGCATTCTCTTGTTGTGGCTTATTCCCTGGGGGATTCTGCTTGTCTTGCCCGTGGTTCTCCTGCTTTCAGTCCTGAGTCCTGCGGGTCGCGAGGATTGGCGCGAACACAAAAAAACCAGAGGTGTCCTGTGCGTTTCTCTTGTGCTCATGGTGTTGCTCGGTGGAGTTGTGCCAGTTCAGCAACCCGTTGCCCCGGAGTCTTGGGGGGAGCCACTGTTGAAGGAAAATCCAAATGCTCCGTTGTACCCTGCCAGCGAGCAGTACACTTGGCTCATGCTTCCCGATGAAGCTGGTTTTGAGGTCGAAATTGTTCAATCCATCAGCATGCGGCTGCCTTACCAGTACGGTGTTTGGGGAGCGGCGTCTTCTGCGCTCGACCTCGCATCAATTTTTGGAATGGAAAGTGAGCGCATGCGTCAAGCCATCGAATTACTGGATCAACAAACGGCTGGCCCATCACTCGACCCAGAGCAAATGACGCTTGTCAGCGTCTCAGCGGAGGAGAGCCATCGATATGCCTCAACCTCGGCAGGTGTCGATGAACGTGTCGAGATGCGTATCTACGAGTTACGAAGCCTCCTGAGTACGTCGGAGGATGGCACTCGCGTCGGTGAGGTTTTGTGCGTGGCAAAGGCGAACTTCGGGGGCGAATTGCAATTGTTGGTCATCGTGCGTCCGCTTCTTCATCCGGGTTTGTCTTCCGATCGATATGCAGAATCCCTCGTCTTGGAATGGCTTGCGGCCTGAAGTCGATCCGTGCTCCCTTTTTTGCCTGAATTGTAATTTTTAGGGCGACCTAAACTATATGTATGGCTGACTTTTAGGTTGGCCTAAACCGGGATGATTTGAATGGACTACAAAATTGCAAAATCACTGATAATGACCCTCTTAATTGGAACAACCGCACTTGCCGGGTGTCTTGGAACCGGAGACGAATCTGATGATTCCGACCTCGAATCGCTGGTGATTGCCTTCAGCATCAAAGACGACTACACCAATGTCGATGAGAACCCTCAAAAGTTTGCTGATTACCTCGGCAAAGCCCTCAACATGGATGTCTCTCTCTATCCAATTGATTCTGAAGGAGCCGCCCTTCAAGCACTGCGCTTTGGAAACGCCGACATCGCGTTCATGGATGGCGGTGCAGCGTGGGTCGGATGGCAACAATATGGCCTCGAAGCACTCGCAGCGGATCAAAAATCAGACGGTCGAACTTACTACAGCGCTCACGCTGTTGTTCTCAAAGATTCAGACATCGCCGCTGCCCATCTCGACGACGACCCGAGCACCGATCCATTCTCATTGATGGCTGGAAAAACCTCGTGCCACACAGGATGGCTCAAATCTGCAGGCATGCTTTTGCCAATGGGATTCCTGATTGGAAACGGATATGCAAATGTCATCGGTGATGCCAATGATGTGGAATCCCTTCGAACCACCATCACAAATTTCTTCAATGAAAATGCGAGCATTCCAGATTCAGGAACGCCGTACTACTCCTACAGCGGTGCTGTCAAGTGTTTGTCTGAAGGTGTGGGCGATGTGGCCTTTGCGAAAGATTCCACCATCGGTGCCTACTGTGGCAATGAAGATGCATCCACCAATGAAGACTGGTGCCTTGCGGAATCAGATTACATCTTGCTTCCATCCTACGGCAACGCTCCTTCCCACCCAGTGATGTACAACCCTCAGACCTCAGATTCTGTCACCATGAACCTCGTGCAAGCGGCATTGGTCGACATGGTAAACACAGACGAAGGCAAGTCGATTCTGGAAAACGTACTCAACACGCCAGCAATCTCTGCTACTACTGCTACTGAGCACCTCGCATCATACGGGAACTTGATCGAAGATGTCCCTGGCATCTCGTCGTACTTCGACTCAAAGTACGAAATCACGGAGTGAATCAAACCTCTTCCATGACAACACCGTCGGCGGAGCAATCCAGTCGCCTCACCCAATCGGAGGGGTTGCTTCGTCGGCACTCTGGTGGCCTTCTATGACTCAAATCAGACTTCATCATCATAATCGGGTGGCTGATACCGCCCAACCGTTTGAAAAAGACCTGCTTGCAGGGCTGGTTGAGGGGATGCTATGAGCAACGAAGCCATCCTTTCATTGAACGACCTGGTCATCGGTTATGGGGACCCACTTTCGGAGCCAATCTCTCTCGAGGTTAAACCCGGAGAAATTATAGCGATCCTCGGCCCGTCTGGTATTGGAAAAACCACCCTCATTCGAACCATTGCAGGGCTTGTTCGACCACTCAGTGGTTCCTTTACCCTCAATTTAGAGCGCCGAGGTGGCCTTGGTTACATCCCACAAAGACTCGGTCTTGTTCGACATGCAACCGTTGCCCACAACGTCTCGTTAGGCGCTCGTGTAAACATACCATGGTCGAAGACGATGTTCCAAGAGCGAAAAGAACGGACGTATGAGGCCATTCGCACGCTCGGGATTGAAGACAAGGCCACTGAACCAGTCCGAAGATTGTCTGGCGGTCAACAACGCCGTGTCGCAACCGCTCGAACCCTTGCTCAACAGCCTCAATTGATGCTTGCTGATGAATTTCTTGGCGAACTTGATCAGACCAACGTGGACATTGTCCTCGGTGCCGTTGGAAAACTTGTCGAGAACGGCACGGCCATCGTTATGGTTGAACATCATGAAGACAATGCGAAGAATTTTGCAACCCGCATTTGGGAAATCAAGGAAAAACAATTCCTCGACATGACCATCGAAGAATGGATTGAGCAGACCTCCACGGGGGAAGAGGAATGAAGTACCGTTTGTTTGGCATTCTGGTTGTTCTCTTTTTCTTAGCATGGCGCACGCTTGACGGTCTAGTCGAAGGCGACTGGGGTCGCCTCGAAGGGGGCTTGTCCAACCTCGGCGTATTCTTCCGCGAAAGCATGTGGCCACCGAATTGGAGCGTGCTCGAAGCCCGCTCCTATCCTGTGTGTGAAGAGGACATTGAGTTCTTTTGTTCGGTTGGCTACCTGGGCATGATGGAGACGCTGAAAATTGCATTTGTCTCAACCATCCTCGGTTTCGTGGGTGCAATCTCCCTCTCTTCCCTCGCTGCTCGCAACTTGATGCCAATATGGGTCGCCGTCCCTGTCCGTATCTTCCTCTCCGCAGTTCGCAGTTTACCGAGCCTCATATGGGCCATTCTCTTCGTGATTGTAATCGGCTTTGGTCCCCTTTCTGGGGTGTTGGCGATGACCTTCTACACGGTTGGATACCTCGGTAAATTGCAGTACGAAGTGTTCGAAGGCATGCCCAACGATCCGCTTGAAGCAGGGCGGGCCATGGGCTTGAGCCGCCCAAGTATCTTGATGAACATCGTGATTCCAGAAAATGGAAATCATCTCTTGAGTCAATTGATGTTCATGTTCGAATACAACGTTCGACATGGAACCGTCATCGGAATTGTCGGCGCCGGTGGGATTGGTTACTACATCAGTACATACCTAAAATTCTTGCAATACGACAAGGTGTTTGCCTTGCTCATCCTGATTTTCATCGTTGTCGTTTTGATTGATTTGTTGTCGCTTGCGGTTCGCTCCTTTGTCAATGAAGAGGGCGATGTGCGAAAACCAACATGGTTGAACATGCTCATCCAAGCACGAAAGCAGGATTGAGATTCAGAAGTCTGAATTCACTCTGCTGCGATGTGCACTGAGCCATCTTTGTAGAACACTTGAATCCTATCAGGGACTTTTCGAGTGAGCGCAGCAACTGCTTCGTAGACTTCGTCTTGCTTGACCTTGAACGAGCGCGCAGCCTTTGCCGTCGACCATGGCACGTTTTCAAAATCAGACTGGCGAATCCATTCGAAGATACGTGCTTCAAGCTCACTCAGTTCTTCCGCCATGTTACGACCAAGGGCCCATAGACGAAAAGAACACCGATGGTCTGATGCTACAAAAAAGACAACTTCAGTGCAAAGCGACCATGCGTCGGCAGCATTCTTCTGCATCGATGTAGCCATCCAGCAGTGTGTTCAGCGCCTTTGTGAACGGAATTTGAATTTGCAGTGCTTCAGCCCTCTCGCCAAACATCCGTGCGGCTCGGACGCCTTCTGCAACCATGTGCATCTCCTCAAGGGCTTGTTCAAGCGTAAGACCTGTGCCCAACTTTTCACCCATTGATCTGTTTCTGCCATGAGGTGATGTCGCCGTCACATAGAGGTCGCCCAAACCAGCGGGGCCAAACGCCACTTCAGCTCGTGCACCAAGTTTTGGAAGGAGGAGGCAGCCTTCTTTGAAACCAGCCATGAAAATAGCAGCCTTCAGGTTGTCACCACCGAGGCTACCGACTTGTTTGAGTCCGTCAACTAAGCCGCAAGCAAGCGCTACGACGTTCTTGAACGCACCCCACAATTCAGCACCCGCTGGGTCTGCAGCAGGATGGAGGATGAAGGTTTGAGTGGTTAATGTCGAGGCAAGGTGTTGCGCAACAGATACATCCTCGCTAGCAACGAGCGCCGTTGTCATCACGCCGCCTGCTGCCTCAGGTGCGATGGTTGGGCCGGTGACGACAGCAAGTGGGTTGTTTTTCTGAGCGGCATTCAGTTTTTCATGAATTGCTTGAGAGATGAGTTGGCTTCCCGGTGCGAGCCCCTTTGCTAGGTCCAACAAAACATGACCGGGCCTGAGGTGCGGAATGATTTGATCCACGACATCGAGAATGACAGAGGATGGGACTGCAAGAACAACGATCTCAACGCCGTCGAGGGCTTCTTCGACATGCATGGTTGCTTCCATCCCTTCAACCGGATGATCTGGAAGGTATTTTTCGTTCAC
>JAQXFM010000189.1 GCA_029250305.1 Candidatus Poseidoniaceae archaeon
GCATTGACCTGACCATTTCTGTTCTCTTACTTCTGTAAGCCGTCTGCACTGTGGAGAGGGGACTTTCCTCAGAGTCGAACTCTGTCAGCGATCCTCCTACTCCCTCCATCGTGGCCTCAACCGTCGAGGATTCAAACCCTTCGTTAGGCGAAATCAGTCACTGATACGGGTTTTCCCCGGGCGACGTCGGTGCTTGTTGGGCACCATACGGCCCTGTTGCCGGTTGTTCTGCTGCAGGTTGCTTGAGCGTCGGTAATGACTTGGAAACCTGTTGTTGGCTGGCCTGATTGTATTCTTTTGTCGGTGCGCCTTGAAGACCGAACATAAGCACTGCCACAAGCGAGACGGTGAGCAAGAAGATGATGACAAGCAGAATCGGATTGACAGCAGTGACGCTGCCAATGAAGCCCTCTGTCCGTGGTTCATCCACAAACACGGTGTTGGTTTTCGAGAAGTCGTCATTGATGATGTGGAATTCAATCCACATGGTCCCGGAGCGATCTGGCATCCATTCTTTGTTGTAGTCGAATTGACCACCTGCTGGAATCTCAATCTCACGAGCGTCGATTCGAGTTCGAGCGCCGTTGCTCTCCACCCGCTCGACGAACATTTGAGCCATCCCATCGGCCAATCCATTGTTTTCAATGGTCACGCTCAGTTTCAAAACATCCCCTTGTGCGATGTCTTTTGATGGCTTCATCGATGGATTCACAAACGAGTATTCTGGAACCCGTTGCTCAAGCGACCAAACTGAAAGAGGTGCATCAAGGTCATTGAGGAATGAGGACATTTGCTGACCTGCAACATCTGAACCTGTGACATAGATATGCAGCTCGAGGGATTGTGAACGCATCGAAGAGGTGAGGATCTCATCGAGGTTGAGCGTTCCTTCTGTTGGAATCATGGCGCCATATGGCTTTCCTCCAACCACGACCAGTTCGAGTGAACCATTGACAACAACTGGCGTCGAGATGCTCACGCCCGCTTGACGAACCGCCCAATGCAAGGTGAGGTCGTTCTCATCGAGGCGTTCTTCTTCATCGATCAGCACTGAGAATTTTATCTCAGACCACATTGATTCTTCAAGCACTTGATTCCCCATTGGTGAGGCAATCCCGACAATGCTCGGTGCGTTTTGGTCGACGATGAAGTAAGCATAGGCTGCATCTTCACTTCGGTCGATGGCTCCGTTTGGAGGCGAGAAGAGGTCAATGCTGAGCCCATAGGTACCCGGTGCCAAGGGTGAAAGAACCGTGCCGTTGAAGGAACCATTGACGGATTCTGCAGTGGCCTCGATGCCACCTAAGTCAAATTCCAGTTCGATCATTTGCATGACGGGTTTGTCGGAACGATACCAAACCAACTCTCCGAACACACCCACTTCTGTCCGTGGCTGGATCCATGTACCAAGGCCGTCCATGGTGTCGCCATCGGTGGTGAAATGCACGCCGTCACGAGGCAATGACATTTCTCCAGAGAACCGCCAGTCAAGTTCCGAAAGTGTACCGATGGTGGATTGACCTGAATGATCATGAAGCAAGAGCGATGGAACCCGGACGAGACTGACGTCTGGGTCGAAGCCCCATTCTAAACTGAAATTGGTCACAAATTGACCTTCTGTTGGGAACAAGACAGTCGAATCGATTGGGTGGAGGCTGCATGAATCAATGATGAGGAACATCTGGTTTGTGGTGCACTGCCCACTTGTAGCGTTCCAAAGAATGTTCACTGGTGTAAGTTGGTTGCTCGCAAGGTTGATTTCAATCCTAGCGAGGTCGCTGATGCCGTTCATGTCCCAAACAGGAGCGGAGAGGGAGTTCATCTCGCCTGGGTGCAACCATGCGCTGCCCATTGAATTCCATGAGGCTGGTGTGCTCCCCAATTGTGGGGCGCCATCGTTGTTGATTTGAAGGTTGAACAGTGGAGCATCAAACGAGCCACTGGCCATCATTGCGTTACCTGCACCGTCAGCCACGTCAAGCCATCCACGAAGCATGGCGCCTGATTGAAGGGACGTGGAATCAAATGGAAGCACATAGCGTCCTTGTGAGATGTTTCGATTCGTTGGCAGTTGAAGTGGATGGATGGAAACTTCACCGGCATCCATGAAACCGTTCATGTTTGAATCATCAACCCATGATTGCCAAAGATGGACATAGGCATGTGATGGAAGAATCGGCGTGTCTGCGATGATGAAATCCACCGATGTGTGGGGCGCTGCCTCCATGTGGTCGAATTCCTCGACGCTCACCTGAAGCAATTCGGGCGCTACGATATCGAAACCGAATTCGACGATGTTGTCAACGAGGTAACTGACAGATTGTCCTTGAAGAGGTGTCAACTCGATCTTTAGTTCGACTGTTTCCTGGTTGACCGGAACTGTCCATGGGAAAGCGGCAACCCCGTTGTCGAAGACCGCCGTGCATTGAGTTTGCACATCGTCCACGAAGAAGCACACGTCCACGCTGCCGGACCGTGGCGAAGGGCTGTCGTCGAGACCTTGGAACGCCAAAACCGCCTCAACCGTCACCGCTTCACCTGGGTGGAGGTAGGCATTGTCCAGATCAGAAAAGACACCGTTCTCGTTGACGGCGCGCCATGTGTGGAGTTCGACATCATTTTCCACACCTTGAGCATCACCAAGGCCGAATTGAACGCTCACAGGGAGCATTGGGCCAGTCGGTGCAATCAGGTTGACTGAAAGCGTGATTGAGGCTTCATCGTCCCATTGTTCTGTGAATTTGAAACGGTGGTCAATTTGGAGAAGGGCCCCACTTCCGAGGGCCGTCTTTGATCCTTCAGCACCGTTATCGGTCCAAATCATCGGGGAGCCTTGAGTTGCGCACCCCAAACTACCAGAGGCGGGAAGGGCGATGAAAGGGCATGTTGTGAGGGATTGTTGAACAGCGCCTTGGAGTTGTAAGGCAACAGACCATCCATTCGATTGGACATACGAAGCCGCATCGCTGACACCAAGTGCGCTCAAATCAAAGGTGCTGGTGACATCAATCCAATCTTCCGATGGGACAAATGTATCTGTCACGTTGTTGACCACAATGGAAACGGGTTCGACAGAGGTTTGTGTGTCAATTTGATTGACGGTGATTGAAAGCGCACCGGTTGACGACATTCGCACGGGCAGGGTGATCGTCTTCATTCCAGCAACGGCGGTGGCCGATTGCAACTGGCCATTGAGTGCGATTAACAGAGCGTCGCTGGCGGTGAAATCCATGGCCAAGGCCGAATCATAGGGTGCAAACACGCCGCCGGCAGCAAGCGTCGATGTGGAGGTTGTTGAACCGATGGAAAGTTGGGCAGCAACCAATGGAAGACCAAGAACACCATGGGTTTGGGTTGCCTGAGAAAGCGCTGCGTTGAGCGTGTTGAGTTCGGCACTCGTGAAGGTAACCACTTCCAAGTCCTGAACAGATGGCAAGGATTTGGTCACGATGTCTTGGCCTGCGATGCTGAGGCGGACTGTCGGATTTGCAAACGGTGCATCAGGAGAAGCGAAGGCAAATTCGAACGAATCAGTGCCAGCGAGCGGGAGGGCGAGGTCAAATTGCGCAGGGGCATTGGTTGTCGCCATTCGAGTCTGCCAGAAATCACCGTTGATGAAGCGGTCTTGGATACCAAGTCGGCCAACTTCTGGAAGGTCCATTGACCAGTCGCTGACGCCATCGAGCCCTACATCGAACCGAAGGCCATCGACCACACTGGTACGAACCAATTCGACATCAAGTGTTTCCATTGTCCACGAACCGCCTGTCGAATCAATGCGAAGTTTGGTGGAGAACACAGGTGCGTCAAACCACGTGTAAGCACCAGGGAGAAGGTTCACCCATGTCGAACCTCCATCGGTTGAAGCCTGAAGAACTCCCGAACCAGTCAAGTCACTGTTGGAGATGATCCCTGCAAAACCGCTGCGCACGTTGTACGTTGGCGAGGTGGCTTCGCCGGATCCTGAAACTTGACCATTGGCCCATGTTGCACCTTGAAGCTGCCATCCATAGGCTGTTGGATCTTGATTAAATTCATCGAACAGTGAACCATCAAAGTGGAATCCATGGATTGAAGGGATGCCGCCTTGACCGGATTCTAAATGGAGATCGATGCGCACCAGAGGGTGGGCCTTCCAATCGACCATTCCAAGGTCGACGGTCACATCTGTCATGTGCTCGAAGCCCGGAACCGGTTGATTCGTGACAGCATCCAACAAGCGCCATTCAAAGACAGCGTCTCCTGGAATGGAAGCATCCATGTGAAGCAATCCAAATGCTTTCGATTCACCCTGACCAAATTGACTTGGTCCGAAGGCTGGCGAGGTCCAATTTCCTTCACCCGAAGAGATACCTGAATTGGTTGGCATCACCGAAACATCGTCAACATTCCAACCGTCATAATTGACCGAACTGTCGGTCGTACCGATGCCAAATCGAACTTGGAAGGCAGGATTGTTGAGGACGTAATTGTTGATATTGATGGTTTGTAGCGAAAATGAACTGTCTTGGGTATACCCCGAAGAATACACGTTTGCCCAGACACCATTCGTGCCTTTGACAGCGACATAAGCATGGTCCCATGTTGCGCTTTCAATGCTAAGTCGCTTCATGAAGGAAAGCTCCCACGCACCCGAACACGATGAGCAGTCCATGACAGGAGAAGTCGCCCAAATGGTTGTACCCATGCTGTTTGGATAATTACCGTTGTAGGTGTAGATCGCTTTTGCGCCGCTGTTGACCCCGGACGTTGGCCCGAGGGAGGTATCGTAGCCCCAAAGCCATGCAGGACTGCCAAG
>JAQXFM010000194.1 GCA_029250305.1 Candidatus Poseidoniaceae archaeon
CCTGATCTTTCTGTAGCGGTGGAGGAAGTGTACAGAGAAATGATTCGAAGGAACAATGACTTGAGATTCCATCCTGCCTTCAAACGCATGTGGGCGCCTGCTGTCTGTCGGCTCATCGAACTCAAGTAGCTTCATGGAGAGAAGGCGAAGGAAAAGCACAACGGCAAGCCACAATGAGCTGACTATGTCATAAATCTGCGGTAAAAGCCTCAGTGGTTCAACCCGATGCTCTCATATATGCAGGGCTGGTCGGAGGCTCGTTCACCATGAAGCGAGGTTCACGTGCTTGGAAGAAAACCGGTAATCAACGGTGGAAGTGGCGCAAGAAGAAGTTGCGCCGCCGAAAGCGTGCTCGTAAGCAAGCTAAGTCTTGATCTTCATCAGTGAATTACCCACTGGGGGTATAGTATAGCTTGGTAGTATCGCTGGCTCCAAACCAGCTGGGGGGGGTTCAAATCCCTCTGCCCCCATCTTCAACATCAAAACAGCGCCCAGCATAGCGTTTTCAACCCGGGACCAGAATCCAATATCTTGATGATACATGGGCTGCCCCCACAACTTGAGGGATACTCATGCGTCGCATCACAGCACTCGTCATGTTCGCTTTGCTCATGGCTCCAGTCACCGGGTCACTCACCCTTCATGCTGATCAAGACCGCTCTGCTTGGGTGGCAGCGGATTCGTCCGGCATCGTTTGGAGTCCAATCGATTCGACCACCGAGGTCCCAGCACAAGCCGCTGCCGAGTGGCTTGAGTCAACGCTGCCATGGTGGCAACGAACCGTCCTCGATGAGAATCGAAACAACATTCACGACAGCATCGAGTCGCTTCAAGGTACAACAGGCATCGGTCTTTCCTACGGCGCTCCGGTTACAGATCTCCACCTCTCTGATTTACAGGCGCTCAACCTGACGGTCAATGACGTCATCGAATCGGTGAACGCAGTCCTTCTCGGACAAATTGATGTTGCTCTTGCCCCAACCCTTGCAGGCCTTACTGATGTCGTGATGGTCGAACATTACGGTGCGGTGGTGTTCTATGGTGATGTTCAAACGCCTGCAGTCAAAGCAAGTAACTCCTCAGTGTATCCAAAGGGCGCTTGGGATTTGGGTGTCAGCGGCGCTGGCATCAACGTCGCCATGGTCGACACTGGTGTGGATAACGAACATCCTGGTCTCAATGAAAAATTCATTGCTGGTTATGATGCAGTCTGTTACAACCCATCAGATCCATTATGCATCGCAGAGAACTTAGGCGTTCGCCCAACCGACGGAACCTTCGATCCTGATGATGGCAATCAACACGGCACCGCCTGCATGGGCATGGCTGCTGCAACGGGCATCAACGCTGCTGGCGAGCAAACCGAATTTTATGGTTCAGCACCTGATGCGGCGCTTGTTGATGTTCGAATCGGAACCGACGCTGGCGCTGGTCCATTCGAAAACTATGTTCTTGAGCAGGAATTTTATGAATCCGCCATGAACGGTCTGCAGTGGATTATTGACAACAAAGACACTGAATGGCAAGGTGCGAATGAAAGCAACTACGGCATTGACATCATCTCGTTGTCGTGGGGCATTACCTCCCATGAGGGCGGTGGCTCTGACGGTGAAGACATGCACAGCAGGATCCTCAATGAGGCAATGGAAGCAGGTATT
>JAQXFM010000203.1 GCA_029250305.1 Candidatus Poseidoniaceae archaeon
GAGTCGGAGCAGACCCATGAGTTGTCGGCAAGTTGTTCGCAGTGCATCCATTCTGGTTGATCCATCCACGGATTTGCCATGTATTGGTGGTGGATGAGGACTTGTTCGTCCGAAATGTATTGTTCGCCTGTATCTTCATCTTCTTCCAAAACGACGTATTGGTTCAATTGAACCGTTCCGTTGGTGTAGAGATACGCAATGTCGGCCATCGTTTCCCCATTTGAATCAGTTATCACTTGATTGATGAGAACAGAGTCTTCGGCTGGGGCCGAGATGTAGGTCATAGTGACGTAAATATCGACGGCACCATCACCATCCATGTCTTCTGCGGATGTTTCCTGCATGTGCCATGACTCGGTTGTCATGAAACTAAGCATCATGTCAAAGACACCTTCAGCATCCAAGCATGATCCATCATCGAGGTTTGCCTCGGCATCAAAGTTGAACGATGCGGTGTCGGTGCAGCCGGGGACATCTTCGTGCTTGCTTGGATCACGTGGGTACATGTCGTCAGCGTTTGCAGTTCCGTCGCCATCCATGTCGTCATCGAGAGCGTCACAGATTGTGTCGTTGTCGAGGTCAGCAGGGATGCTTGTTGCATCGAGCGGGTCCGAGCCACATTGTGCCTCTTCTTCATCTGAGTAGGTGTCGCCGTCGTCATCGGTGGAGACTGCGTCGCAGACACCATCGCCGTTCTCATCGACCGGCATGAGGCTTGCAACGAGAGAGTTGGTGCCACACGCAGTTTCGTCAAGGTCGGACCAGCCGTCGTTGTCGTCGTCGAGGTCTTCGGTGAGGGTAGATTCGCCCGTGAGCGTGTCGGGCATGCCGTCGCCGTCGGTGTCCGTGGATGCGCTGGCGTCCCGAGGGAAGGCATCAGCATCGTTGAACACAGTGTCGCCGTCGACATCGAAGTCGTACTCGTCACATTCGAAATCGCCGTCAAGATCGTCCGGGAAGGATGTTGCGTTGAGCGGATCTGTACCGCAGGTGGTTTCCATCGAGTCGAGGAAACCATCGTTGTCGTCATCCATGTCCGCTACGAGCGGTGGAGTGGACGTCGATTCGCCGTCAAGTTGGTCTGGCAATCCATCGCCATCGGTGTCGAAGTACGCTGCGTCGTCGTCAGGGAACATATCGTTCTTGTCAATTACAACGTCTTCGTCGGCCATGCCGAGGCATCCGGAGAGCAACAGCATCAAAGTCAGTAGGAGGGTCTGTACCTTCATGAGTCCTCGGCAGACCCCGTCCCATAAGAAGGTTAACCCGACGGACGAGGCTGAAAGGCTCACTGCTATCGATAGTTAATTTCGATGAGTGAGGTTATTTGGGGGAGCCTTCTCCAAGGAGCATGGCGCGTCCCGTGGCACTCATTACTGGCGGAGGTCGAGGCATAGGTGCTGCCACTGCAAAACGACTTGCCGCAGATGGCTATGATGTTCTTTTGACGTACAACACCTCTTCGAAACCAGCAGAAATGGTTGTTGACGAAATTCGTGAACGAGGTGATGACGCACTGGCAGTGAAGGTTGATTGTGCTAACATCGGCGAAGTTGGTTTGCTTGGTATCCACCCATGGATGGCCCGCGGCATCGATGTGCTGGTGCTCAACCACGGCGCATACGATCGAGTGGCCGCCCCGGACATGACCATGGAGGACTTGCGCAGGACCATGTTGGTCAATTTTGAAGGGGCAGTCGGGGTGTGGAAAGCGGTGCAAGCCCACCTGACTGCGCATGCTCGAATGGTTGTGGTTAGTTCACAACTGGGCACCCGTGGCTCGCCCCATGGAGCGGATTATTCAGCATCAAAGGCAGCTCTCGCTACCTGGGCTCGGTCGCTGGCTCAAGCCGTGGGACCAGAGGGGAAACGAGTCAACATCCTCGCACCGGGCTTTGTCGACACGGATATTCTTTCCAACGACACGCCTGAAAAGAGAAAAGAACGTGAACTGCAAGTTCCGCTCAAACGGGTTGGGACGCCTGAGGACATGGCACAGACAATTTCGTTCTTGGCAAGCAACGACTCGAGTTACATCACTGGTGCAATCATCCATGTGAACGGTGGACTCTACCTCCCATAGACCATTTCAACAGCCTTGTATAGGGTCCTCACGAGCGGCTACCGAAGGAGGCGTTGAGCATGGTGAACGATTGGGACGATGACGGCGCGTTTGAGGACCTCGCCAACATCCCCGTCGAGGATGCCGATCTCGAAGAGCGAGACCCATTCGATCTCTCACGCGCCCTCGAAGGCGCCGCGCTTGAACACCTGCATCCAGATGTTAAGCGGATGGTGTTGCACTCCAAATTCGAGCCTTCAGGCGACCAACCTAAAGCAATTGAAAAATTGATTTCTCAATTGGAAAATGGACAGGAACGATGTGTCCTCCTCGGTGTGACCGGCAGTGGCAAGACATACGCCATGGCCCAAGTGATCCAGAAGCTCAACATCCCAACACTTATCATCAGCCATAACAAGACGCTGGCAAGACAATTGTACCATGAAATGGCCGGGTATTTCCCCGAAAATGCGGTTGATTACTATGTCTCACACTACGACTACTACCAACCAGAAGCCTACCTTGCCAAACGAGACATGTACATCGAAAAGGAACTGTCTGTGAACGAAAGAATCGAACAAGAACGGTTCGCCACCATCGCCTCATTGGTCACCCGCCCAGACTGCGTGATCGTGTCCTCGGTTTCCTGTATCTATGGGTTAAATCCACCCGAAACATTCCTAGAATACCACGTGAGGGTTCACGTTGGCCAAGAAATCGAGACAAGCGATCTCCTTCGCGAATTAATCACGCTGCAATACAAGCGCACAACCACTGATTTGTCAAGAGGCGACTGCAGGGTGCGCGGCGAGGTTGTCGATGTGTGGATGCCGAGCAGGGACGATCCATTGCGAATTCAGTTTGATTTCAATGGCATCACCAAGGTTTCAGTCTGTGACCCGGTAAGTTGGGATGTGCTCGATGAATTGGACGAGGCTTGGATCCATCCGAAGGAATTCTACATGACGAGTCCTGAACGGCTTGAAGCAGCGCTGGTTTCCATTGAAGATGAATTGGATGACCGTGTTGCCCACTTTGCAAGTCAAGGAAAGGAACTTGAGCGGCACAGAATCGACCAACGGACACGCTACGACTTGGAAATGATTCGCGAAATCGGACACTGTCAATCGATTGAAAATTATTCACTCCACTTTGATGGCAGGGAACGTGGGCAACGGCCCCACTGCCTGTTGGACTTCTTTGCGGCATGTGCAAAGCAGTTTCATGGCGACCCATCGAAATTCTTGGTCATCATGGACGAATCTCACGTCACACTGCCGCAAGTTGGAGGCATGTATTACGGCGACCGATCTCGAAAAGAAAGCCTCATTGATTTTGGATTCCGTTTGCCGACAGCTGCTGACAACCGACCACTGAAAATTCCTGAATTTCAGAAGCTCGTGCCCCAGATGGTCTATGTTTCAGCGACACCTGGCGAACGTGAATTACGCCATCTGTGTGAATTGACCAATCAACCGCTCCCAAAGGGCCTTCTTCATGCACAGTCCGGTGGTGGCGCTGGTCCGAGGGATATCGAAAAGAAACACCCTGACAGTGAATCCCTGTACCACATGGTTCAGCACATCGACGGCATTGCAAAAATGGAAATCCGGCCAACAGGGTTGCTCGATCCAGAAATCGAAGTTCGCCCCACAAGCGGCCAGATGGCAGATTTGTTGAGTGAAATCAACGCAGGGGTCGAAAATGGCGAGCGAACCTTGGTGACCGTGCTCACCATCAAGTTCGCTGAAGAGGTTGCAGCGTACCTCAACCGCATGGGCGTCAAGGCGCACCACCTTCACTCTGAAATTGACACAATTGAACGAACCGAAATTATCAATGCCTTGCGAATTGGACACATCGATGTGATTGTGGGCATCAATTTGCTCCGAGAAGGACTTGACCTGCCAGAAGTGAGCCTTGTTGCAATCTTTGATGCAGACCGTCAAGGCTTTTTGAGAAACGAACGAAGCCTTCTCCAGACCATCGGCCGTGCTGCTCGTAATCTCAACGGCCACGTCATCCTCTATGCTGACAGCATGTCGCAAGCCATGAAAGCGGCCATCACCCAAACGCTGGAACGGCGTGAACGGCAGCAAGCACACAACGATGCCAACAACATCACGCCGAGAAGCATTGTCAAGGAACTCCCAAAGATGAATTCAGATTTGGACGATCTTATCGCAGGCACCTCGAGTTCCAAAGATGGTTCGCGCCGACTCGTTGCCAAAAAGGGCGGTCGCAAGGAAGGCGATTGGGCCCAACGTCTCAACTTAGGCGCAGGCGCATGGGCGTCAGGGGCCGGGCAAGATGGCACCAGTGGCGTACAATCAAATAATTCAATTGGAAATTCAAATATACAATTGGCATATGACGAACCTTCAGACGCTCGAAACCTCTCACCGGCCCAAATTGAAGATTTGCTCAAGGAACTCAAATCTGCCATGCAGGTTGCTGCAAAGAACTTGGATTTCGAAGAAGCAGCGAGGCTCAGGGATCGAATTTTCGAGCTTGAACAATTGTGAACACACCCTACGGGTGTGCATCGAACGAGTGTGGGCAGGTTCATGTGCAAGTGGTAGGTGGACACAGCATGGCGATTCAACCAGATGAATTCGATATCCCCGTCGTGGACTATGCCTTCCATGATGTAACGACGCCACGGTCCCTGATTGATCAAATGGCGACTGCAGGCGGATTTACCGCAACAAAGTTGGCCATGGCACGTGACATCCTCCGAGACATGAAAGCGGAGCTTGACGCTGTTGATGGCGATGCTGCAAAGGTGTGCAACTGGCTTTCCTTCCCCGCTTGCCTCTGCGCCACTGGAACCCGAGGTTTCTTTGTCGAGGCCATCAAGCGTCAAATGTTCAATGTCGTTTCAACCACATGCGGCATGCTTGACCATGACATCGCCCGTTCCCACAAGCACTACTATCACGGTGCCTTCGAACTCGACGATATCGAACTCGGAGAACATTCATTGATGCGCCTTGGCAACGTCATCGTTCCAAATTCATCGTACGGAGAAATTATCGAAGAAGTGCTGACACCGGTGCTTGAAGAAATGTATCAAGACCGTTTGAAAGAGACTGGGAAAACCGGCGCTGACGCATGGCTTGGTTTCGGCTCTATCCATCTTGTGTGGGAACTTGGCAAACGCATTGGCACCCCGGATTCGCTGATCTATTGGGCTTACAAACACCAAATCCCAATCGTGATTCCCGGCATTACCGACGGCTCAATTGGAGCACAACTGTTCATGCTGCGCCAAAAACACCGTGATTTCCACATCGACACACTTGCCGATGAACAGGTCATGAGTGACATGACATGGGACGTCGATGTATCGAATGCTTTGATGATTGGCGGAGGCATCTCCAAGCACCACGTTATTTGGTGGAATCAATACCGAGGTGGCCTCGACGCTGCCGTCTACATCACAACTGCTCCAGAACATGACGGAAGCCTCAGTGGCGCCCGACTCAGAGAAGCAATCTCTTGGGGCAAAATGCGACCAGAGGCGCCGAATGTATGCGTGGAAGGGGATGCAAGCGTCTTGTTGCCGTTGTTAGGCTCTGACTTGTTTCAAGGAGGTGACGAACAATGAGAAACAAACCAATGGCGTTGCTTCTTGTCGCACTGATGGGGCTCATGCCACTCGCTGGATGTTTCGGCACCAATGAAACCACCGACTCAATGGTTGAAGGTGATGAATTCTTCCCATTTGAG
>JAQXFM010000215.1 GCA_029250305.1 Candidatus Poseidoniaceae archaeon
AAATTCAAGGCGGAACTCGACGGAAATGGTGTCGAGGCGAAATTCAATGAACATCGCTTTACAGTTGCTGTTGATGATGTGTCGCTCGGTGCCCCGGTAGGCGTTGACCTCGCCACCGGCGAAGTACCAGTTGAGTTCGTTGGTGTTGAAGACGGAGCCTTGCTGTTCACAACAGTCAACGGTGAACTGCATGTGCGCAGCATAACTGAATCCATGAGTGTTCAAACAGATTTGCTGCTCGAGGACATGTGGGGTGGAGAACTCGCTGTTCTTGAACGGGAAGATGGTCTCATCCATGCTGCATGGACTCGAAAGAGCATCAGCGCTGATGGTTATACACTCACCAACATTGGAATGACCGCCCTTTCGAAGGTAGAAATGGTGACACCAGTTCACTACCAAATGCCAGCACAGAAGCTTTCTGAAGGCTCCTACTGGGGACTGGACTTGGCAGAATACGATGAGACGATGGTTCTCGCAGGCTATCACAGAGACATCAAAACAGAAGGATCTTGGCAAGATGTAACGTCCATTTTCACACTTGTGTCCAACAATCCAGACGGTGCCACAAGCTGGGGGAACCCAATCAATGTGCTTTCTAACATCGACATTCGCCCCTCGATGGGTGATGCCCTTGCAATTGGGTACGGTGAAGAAAACCTTCACATTCTCTACCAAGAGATACGTGATGATGTGACAGGCATCAGCCGTGTGGGTCTCATGTACACCCATGGTGACGCAACCCTCTCTTCGTGGAGTTTCCAATCATCTGTTGGCGATGAAGCATCGAACGCCCGTTTGAAAGTTAAGCAAGATGGAGATGACGATGATGTGCTCATCGCAGCGTGGATTGAAGGCCGAGGCAAAGATGCGCAAATCGCCCATGTCGTGACCGGAAATGCATGGTCTGTCAATGAACCAACCTACATTGCAGCACCTGGCGTTACATACGTGGAACTTCATTCTGCCAAGCAAGGCATGCAAATCTTCTATGACGAAATCAATACATTTGGACCAACAACTCGTTACGGCCTTTTGACCGACGCTGACCACCAATCAATTGATGCAATGTCGAACCTCATGGCCGATGGGTTTCTGCAAGGCTTTGCTGGGTTAAAAGATGACGGAATTGTGATGCTAACGACGGCATCTGGTACGATCAAACTACGGACGCTTGCCTCGCTATCGGCCAAGGATTTGCTCGAAGATGATGGAGGTTCAATCCTCGACTCCCTCCTCGCCCCATTGCCCGGAGATAGGGACGCTGGGTTGATGATTCTAGGCGCCGTCAGTTTCCTCCTGATGATGCTCCTTAGCACAATCGTCGTCTCAATACGCCGAGGTCGGCTTGAAGAACAAAAGGCGTATGTGACCACCGAGGTGGTCGCTGCGACTGATGATTCCATTGAGTTGATGATTCAACCCGAAGGGGATGACGGCCCGTTGTTGGCGATTGACACTGAAAGCGAAGAGTTGGTTGTGGACACTTCCGCAGCAACAGTGGAACTTGAAGAAAAGGACATCTCGCTTGCGGATAGCCTCGAAGCGAAAGCTGAAGCAGGTGCAGGAAACGCTCGATTAAACAGAAGGATGCAACGAAAGCAACAACGAG
>JAQXFM010000228.1 GCA_029250305.1 Candidatus Poseidoniaceae archaeon
GGAAAAGTTCCATGCTTGGTTCGACGTTGCTTGTTCGCTGAAGAATTCTGGCACCTTCCATGCCCCTGCTTCGTCGCTTTGAGCGCTCAATGAAGCGTAGGCTTCAGCCATGCGGTGGGCTTCTTGAATTCCGACTCGGTTCATCATTTCGAATGGACCTCGTGCCCATCGCAGGCCAACCTTAGCGCCTCGATCAACATCTTCCATCGAGCAAACGCCTTCTTCGACGATTTGTGCAGCAACGCCAAACACAACACCGTACAGTCGTTCTGCAATGGTCGTGTATTGTTCAGGCGAATAAGCATCATCACCAGCAACATCCCAGTGAGCGTTGGCTTCGATCAAGTCACGCAAGTTTTGAGCACCAACATAGCGGGGGGTGTGCAATTGTTCGGCAAGGTAATCCGTTGAATGAAGGGCAATCGGTGGGCCAGTCAAGTTCATCAGTCCAAATGGACCAAGTCCAATGCGGAATGCTTTGCAAGCCGCTGCATCAATCTGCGCTGCTGTTGCGACGCCCTCTTCCAGAAGCAAGCATGCTTCATTGAGCCAAGGTACGAAGAAACGGTTGACAACGAAACCAGGTCGGTCACCACAAACGATGACCACCTTTCCAAGCATCTTGCAGTACTGAACGACCTTTTCGATTGTTTCAGGGCTCGATGATGCCGCTGGAATAACTTCGACCAAGCGGTTCTTGGCTGGGTGGTAAAAGAAGTGCAGACCAACGAATCGATCGGGTCGGCCTGTTGCTTCAGCAAGCGCATTGACTGAAAGTGAAGAAGTGTTTGAAGCAAGAATCGTTTCTGGTCCACACGCTGCATCGAGCGTGGTAAACACCGCGGTTTTTACATCGAAGTCTTCGAACACAGCCTCAATGACGAGATCGGTGTTCGCAGCGGTGTTTTCAACACCGACAACTCCAGTGATGCGACCTTGGATGGCCTCCACTTGAGCCGGGGAGAAAATTCGTCGCTCCACTGCTTCAGAAAGGAAATCACTGATGATGCCTTGGCCACGGTCAACCCATTGTTGCTCTCGGTCCACCATTTGAACGTCGAATTCTTCCTGAGCTGTCTTCTGTGCGATGCCGGAACCCATGTTCCCCGCACCAACAATTGCCACTCGCTGAATAGGTTGCATAGCCTTGCGAATGGAACTTCGCTCATGAACAATGCGGCCTTGCGTTTTCCTCAAAAAAGGGTGTTGTAGGCATCGCTTGTTCGTTGATTGTAGACGCTCATATCAAACGAATGCGCGTGAGTAACAAGCGCTTGGTCAGCATCTGGCCATCGATGGACTTCATCCGAAGAGGTGCGTTGCTTCCAGCCTTGATGGACATCAAGAAGCGCAGCACGCCATGCCTCGACGTCGTCTGCTGGCAAACAGGAGCCTTCTGGCATCAATTCATTGTGCGAAGCTTCGTTCGAACAGAGCACTGGCGTTCCTGTCGCCATTGCTTCGATTGGAGGGTATCCAAAGCCTTCACTGATGCTCGGAAACAACAGTGCTTCGCTTGCAAATCGCATGTCCATGAGAGCGGTGTCCGGCAAATCACCGCCGTGAGCGGTGAAGTGTGGAATGGAATGTGCGTCTGCGAGTTCGACGATCGATGGTGCACCAGTAGGTGAATTGGGGTCTCCAACATGATGAATGTGGAGGTCCTGCTTTACTTCTGCATCGAGGCCGCCAAGCACATTGAACAAGAAATCCATTCGTTTTCTCGGGTCGTGGCTTCCGACAATCAAGAGGTGGCAGGCCCGTTCCAAGTGTGCTGCTGGCGAACTTGCACTGGCCTGGTTGGCTTGCGAAGGATCAAAACGCTCCATTGAGAGGCCAAGAGGAAGCCACAACGCCTTGATGTTTGGAAAGTGCATGTTGCAAGCAGCAAGGGTCGATTTCGAATCACACAACAAAAGATCCGCTCTGGCAAGGCCATCCCGCAGCTTACGGAGGTCTCGGCGACGCACTGCAGAAGGCCTCGATTGCCCAATCTCAACCTTGGTTTGTCCGAAGGATTTCACTTCTGGAAATAGATGGAAGAGGTCGTGAACAGTGACCACTGTTGGAATTTCCGAGTTGCGTGGGACCAAGTGCGCTTGCTCTTGATCTGTAATGTGAATTAAATCCACAGAAGTCTGGTTTTTCGAGAGACGTTGAATCCGACGAGGGTGACTGAACCATCGCTGACTAACTCGGCGAAAGGC
>JAQXFM010000247.1 GCA_029250305.1 Candidatus Poseidoniaceae archaeon
GGACGGAATACCGAACAAGAACAAGGCAGCACCGGTGAGGGCAACTGACTTCTCTCGGTTGTAGCCGTGATCCACGAAGTTACGAACGCACAACTCGACGGTTGAAATCATCGATGTCATGGCGGCAAACGATAACGCAAGGAAGAACCCTGCCATCATGAACAGCGGGCCTATCGGCGCAAACGGTGCTTTCGCAAACACTTCTGGCAGCGCCAAGAACGTGATTGCAGATGAACCACCAGTGACGGTGGCAAGCGGGTCTGGACTGACTGCAAAGATAGCAGAGAGCACGGCAAGACCGGCGATGATGGAAATGCTGTTGTTCGCAAGACCCATTGTGAACGCATTGAGAACGGTGTCTTCGTCCTTGCTCATGTAGACCGCATAGGTGATGCACATGCCCATTCCAGCGGAACAGGACCACGCTGATTGCGATAAACCATTGATCCACACTTCAGGATCTTTCAGCATTTCAAAGTCCACTGTGAACATGAACATAGCGCCGTCGAGGCTTCCGTCTTCCATGTCCATCCAGAGGGAAAGGAACAGGGTAAGGAAAAGCAAAGCGAACAGAGAAATCATCAGGTAGAAGTTGACCTTCTCGATTGCTTTTGCACCTTTCCAAATCGCTGCAAGGGTCAACACGATGACCAAGAATTGGAAGAAAATCACTTGACCTGGCGACTGCAAGAAAGCGTTCCAGACTTCCGTGGTGTCGACACCTTCACCGGTCAGGGCGCCACTAATTCCAAGTTGGAAGTACTTGATGGTCCATCCAGAAACCACCGCATAGTAGAATCCAATCGCTGTGGAAATCCATGCAGTCCACAGACCCATCCATGCGAATTTCTTTCCTGCGAAAATTCGGAAGGTACCAATCGTACCGGTTCGGCTTCGCTTGCCCATAGCGTATTCAGCAATGACGAGCGGAATGGACCATGCAAACAAGAAAATCAACCATGGAACAAGGAACGTTCCTCCACCGTTGGCACCCACCATGCGCGGGAAACGCCAGATGTTTCCGGTACCGATTGCAGCACCAATTGAAGCAAAGATGAGCCCCATTCGGCCATTGAATTGGTCAGATTGTTCTTCTTCACTCATTCACAACCCTCCTCAAGATTTCGCTTCTTCCTCAAGAAGAGCGTCTGCCATGTCGAAGGCTTCTTCGTCGTCCGAGAGCATCATTCGCAAACAGATGGCAAGACCGCCCCAAACGAAGGAAGCGGTGAGACCAAACATGAAGAACGAGCCAAACAGGCTGCCGTAAGCCGCTCGGTACGAGAGGTCCAGTTCGTAATACGCACCGTCGCTTGGGTACTGGTAGAGGTCTGATCCAGAGAGTGTTGATACTGTTGCTTTGTAATGGAGCTTCCCTGTAGCGGTTTCCGAAATCGGCACCATGCCCCGGAGGATTGTACCGTTGCCTTCTGACACCGAACAAGATTCCCCTTCAATGGCCATCACTGGCACCGATTCCCAAGCGGTGGTTGCCCACTCTCTTGGCCCATAGTCGCTTTGCAAGCGGCTTGGTTTGACGGTTCGCCATTCAATCATTGACTTGGATTCGCTGTACGGGAAGGCATTGGATACGCACAAATCAATCGGGATATCGCCTTCAGCAGGGATCTCCACCTTGTCCTCAGACTTGAGGTAGTTTTGTTGAGAGATGTTTGCTATTGCAAGGTCAGCGCGCTCACGTGGGCTGTCTGCAATCTCTGCGATGTAGAAGCCAGTTCCCAAGTTGCGGACTGCGATGTGGTCAATGTCGTCTTCGTGCTGGTGGAACGCCGTTCCGATTTCAGAAGTGTAGCAGTATGAGCCGTGAACGCCATAGTGCCAGTCGCAGAAATCACCAGAGGTTGGGTACAGATCCGAGGATTGGAGGTTGGCGTACTGAGTCATGTCCGCCATTTGTTGTCCGTGGTACTTGAGTTGCTCATGGTCGGGGCTTTGACAGTTCGTGCAGTGGCCCCATGGGTAGAGAATCAATTCCGAGAACGAGTGGTGGGTAATGGTCGCCTTGAACTCGCTTGAACCGTCGCCGACGTCATCGTTCATTTCGGTCAAGTCTTGGATGAACTTCGTCTCTGGTTCGGAGTTTCCGCCCAGCCAGTCCTCATCGGTGAGGCCATCTCCATCGTCGTCTTTTCCGTCAACGTGGTCTTCATTCAATCGATTGTCGCCGTCTTGGTCAACCGAGTCAACCGGGCCATTGTACACGTCGTTGTTCTGTCCAGCATAACACGCACCGGGGAACAGTGGCCCTGTGGCACCAAGTGGAGCGCCCCATTCGAACTGATAGTTACGATTGAGGTCAACCCCGTCGCATCCTTCATCAACGGATTCGTCAAGATCTGGAATCGGGGTAACGCCTGTCACTGTGTTGTCACGGAGGTTCTTTCTCCAACCAGCCGCCGAGCAATCCCAAGGATCCTCTCCAGGGCATTGGCCCGGCATGTAGACATCACGATCGTAGATGTTGCCATCCGTGTTGAGCATTGGGATGAGGTAGATTTCACGGGAATTGACGAGGTCAGTGATGAATTGCTCTGAGTAGTCTTCATCGACACCCAGATCGCCGGGTCCACACGCTGTGCCGTCTCCGTTGGAATCTTGGAACGAGGCGTCCAATCCGAGGCAATCGCCGTCGTCATCAAGAACACCGTCACCGTTTGCATCGCCCCACGGATCTTCGTCAATTTCACCATCGCCATCGTTGTCGTAACCGATGTTGTCGTAGGAAAAGGCGATGACTTCCATTTGCATGATGGCGACAGTGTAGGACATCCATTCACGTGCGTGGTGGTTGCCGACGATCATCACATCGTGGCGGTCGGCGTAGTTGCCAGTGTCGCCAACGAAGGAGTTGTAGTCTCCATCTTGGACGTCGCCGGTGATTTTCATCCAAGGAGATGCGTGACCGTAATACCAGCCTTCGTAGGCGTTCGCTGTGACTTCTTCGCCACGAGCGTTGGTACCACCGTTCATGCCCTCATGGAACTGGAAGATGTCTGGGTTGTCTTCAGCGAGGCGAAGCATTCGTGTCTTCATGGTGTCATAGGTGTGGTACTCTTTGAACTGCAGAATGCGATCATCCGCAGATGCCCAAGGGAAAATCATGTTGTTGTAATCATCTGACCATATGTCCTCTGGAGCGTACCCTGTTGCCTCATCTTGTGCCAAACCAGCGTTGGCGATGGGGGCGAAAAGGGACAACAAAAGTGGGAGCACAATGAGGACTCCAAAAGACGGGCGGGTGCGCAGAACCTTGCCATTTTGCATCATGGTATCGACTTACCCAAACGGCTCGACTTCTTGAAGCGTTCGCGTTCTCGCTATGTCCCCGTAGGGGACAGGAAAAATGCAAAACAACCAAAACAGGTAGGTCTTAGCATGACCATGAGTGGAATCTTACAACCAGCTGACGGTTCGTTTTGGGCGGAAGAGATGTTTCTCGTCAACAATGCAACCCTTGTGTTGCTGCTCAGCATCCTCACCATTGCAGCCCTTACCAGAGTCGGCGTGATGGCCCTTGCCCCACGAATGCTGCGCAAGATTGTCAAATCCGACTCCATTCAATCAAAAACAATCCGAGATTCTGACAAAGCCCTTGGAACCGCAGCAGGCGCCGGCGTGGCGTTGTTTTTGCTCAACACCCTCATCGACATGATGGGTGAAGTCAACACGGGCATTGACTTGCCAGATGTGGCCATTCAAGTGGTTCCAAATGTGTTGCAATTCATCTTTGCAATCTCACTGGTCGTTTGGGCCTTCCGTTTGGTGGCCATTGTCCAAGACGTCGTCGGCTTGCTCGACAATGATGATGAGTTGGACGGCACGGAGCGAACCCTCATTTCTGCCGTTGAAAGCATCCTTCGATTTGCCATTGTGTTCATTGGTTCAATCTTCGTTGCTGATGCACTCGGGTTCAACCTCACCTCCCTCGTTGCAGGTCTTGGAATATCTGGACTCGCGCTTGCATTAGCCGCAAAAGACACCATCTCCAACTTGTTTGGTGCAACCACTGTCTTGCTCGACCGTCCGTTCAAGATCGGCGACTGGGTCATCATCGATTCAGTGGAGGGTGAAGTCTGTGAAATCAGCCTTCGAACAACCTTGGTCCGAACCGCTGCCGACACCGTGGTCACTGTGCCAAACGCAAACTTGGTCAACACGCCGGTTGAGAACTTCGGCAAGCGACGCTGGCGACGCTGGCAAACCACCCTTCACCTCGACCTCAATTCCGATCCTGCAAGCGTGTCGACCTTCTGTGCAAAAGTGCTGGAAGCCATCCATGAAAACCCAGTGACCGTGAAGCATGATGCCTCATGGTGCCAAGCAAGCACCCTCACCGCCACCTCACTCGATGTCGCTGTTAACCTGTACTGGGATGTGGCTGGTGGCGCACCAGAACGGAAGGCAAAGGAAGACTTGGTGCTGGGCATCATGCAGTTGGCGAAGGACAACAACCTCTCGTTCTACGACCCACG
>JAQXFM010000281.1 GCA_029250305.1 Candidatus Poseidoniaceae archaeon
CTCAAACTCTCTTTTCTTCTTGTTTTATGTGGTCAAATCGCTGAGCGATCCATACGGCCATTGCAATCATCACCAGTTGTGCAATGGCCCGAGCGATGTGCGCAGGCGTGCTAAAGGTCGTCCCACTTAATGGGATTTCGTTCAACCACATGTTGAGATTAGCCCAGTAGAGAACGACAAGAAACGCAGCCGTTGAATATCCTGCGATGCGACGGGACGATCGAACAATCATTCCAGCACCGAGTGCCATCTCGACAACGCCACTGGCGTACACCCAGAAGGGTGGGTTGCCGAGCACTGCCGGCACAATTGGTTCAAAGAACGCTGGATCAACAAAATGTTGGATGCCAACCCATACAAAAGCAGGGCCGAGTGTGAGGGCGAACAAAGACTGGACCCTTCGGCGCTCAATCGCCATTAAGACCACGCTCAGTATCGAACCTTTTGCCGTGTGATGGTGCGCCAAATACGCTGCAGTGGGTCGTAATATCGATCAACCACTCGTTCCTTGAGTTGGATGATTGCATCGTCTGTAATCTGGATTCCTGCTGGGCACACTTCTGTGCAACAACGTGTGATGTTACAATACTCGACACCAAATTCCTTCTTGATTTCAGGAACACGGTCCTCTGTGTCGAGAGGGTGCATCTCGTATTGAGCGAGTCGTACGAGGTTTCGAGGTCCTGCGAAGTCGTCAAACAAAGCGTGGTCTCGGAGCACGTGACAGGTGTTCACACAGAGGAAGCACTCGATGCACTCTCTGAATTGCTGAACACGGTCAGCTTCCATCTGGTTGAATTCCCAATCCATGGTTTCTGGACCCTTGATTGGCTTGATGCGTTGAGCAACTTCGTAGTTCCAGGACACATCCGTGACCAAGTCCTTGACGTGTGGGAATGCTTTCATCGGGCGGATTTCGATCGGCTGTCCTTCTGGCGTCTCTGCGACGACATCGCTCATGCGAGTCATGCACATCAAACGAGGGCGTCCATTGATTTCAGCCGAGCACGATCCGCACTTGCCAGCCTTGCAGTTCCAGCGAACGGCGAGGTCAGGTTGTTGCTCGTGTTGGATTCTGTGGACACAATCGAGCACAACCATGCCTTCATCCAGTTCGATATCGAAGGATTGGAGTTCGGCGTCTTCGCCTTCACCCTTCAGAATGTTGAACGATTGCTTCTTTCCTTTGAGTCCCATCAGTTGCCACCTCCGGCTTGTTCTGCAGCACGTTCTGCAATCATGTTCTTGACTTCCTTGATGGCGCCGCTAAGGTCATCTCGCATTGGTTCAACGTCTTCTTGCCGAACCTTGATTTCACCATCTTCCATGTAGATGATGTTGATGATTTTGCCCCACGCTTCGGTTTCACCGGGGAAGTCATCTCGGGTGTGTCCACCACGGCTTTCTTCTCGAGTGAGTGCAGCGAGTGTTGCAGCGGTTGAAACATCGACCATGTTCTTGAGGTCGAGTGCTTGATGCCATCCGGAGTTGTACTTGCGGGAACTGCCGGGGAAGCAAGCAGATTGGCGCTTATTGAATGCTGCAAGATCATCCATGGCTTCGGTCATTTCTTCCTTAGTGCGAATGATGCCAACCTTTGCTTGCATCATGTCTCGCATTTCATCGTAAATGAGGCCGGGGTTCTCGCCGCCTTCTCTGTTGAGTGGGGCAAGCATTTCTTCAATGGCCGATTGGACTTGAGCGTCCTCAATGCCGGGCTGAGCCAATGTGTCGGCTCGCTTCGCTGCGTGCTCTCCTGCACGCTTTCCGAAGGTGATGAGGTCGGAGAGGGAATTGCCACCAAGTCGGTTGGCACCGTGGAGTCCTGATGCGACTTCGCCGCATGCATACAATCCGGGGACATTGCTTTCTTGGGTTTCAGCGTTCACACGAACGCCACCCATCACGTAGTGAGCGGTTGGACCGACTTCCATAGGTTCCTTTGAGATGTCCACGCCAGCAAGTTCCTTGAATTGGTGGTGCATCGATGGGAGCTTCTTCAGAATTGCTTCTTCCCCACGGTGTGAGATGTTGAGGAAAGCACCGCCGTGTGGTGAACCTCGTCCTGCCTTGACCTCGGAATTGATGGCCTTCGCAACAACGTCACGGGTCAGCAATTCCGGTGGGCGTCGAACGGTCGCCAATTTTCCTGAAACCACTTCTTCGACCCACTGGTCGCTCTCTGCAATGGTTTCAGCGTGATCGCCAGCAAACATTTCTGGAACATAGTTGAACATAAACCGCTCACCTTCGGAGTTGGTGAGTCGTCCTCCTTCGCCACGGACACCTTCGGTCACGAGAATACCTCGGACGGACGGCGGCCAAACCATTCCTGTTGGGTGGAATTGAACGAATTCCATGTCACGGAGTTCAGCGCCTGCCCAAAGAGCAAGAGCGTGACCATCCCCGGTGTATTCCCAGGAACCTGAACAAACCGACCAGCATCGGGTGATGCCGCCTGTTGCCAGAACGACGGACTTGGCCGAGAATGCATGGAAGTCCCCATCAACACGGGTGTAGGCGACACATCCAGTGACGCGGTCGCCTTCCTTGAGCAAATGACGAACGGTGTATTCCATGAAGATGTCAATACCTTCGTGAATGCCACGTTCTTGGAGGGTTCGAATGAGTTCGAGACCCGTTGCATCGCCAACGTGGGCCAACCTTGGGAAGGTGTGGCCACCAAAGTTTCGTTGATTGATGAGGTTGTTTGGTGTTCGATCGAACACAGCACCCCATTGTTCGAGTTCACGGACTCGGTCTGGGGCTTCCTTGGCGTGGAGTTCAGCCATTCGCCAATCTGCGAGCCACTTGCTACCCTTCATGGTGTCGTGGAAGTGAACCTTCCATCCGTCTCGAGGATCTGCATTTTGGAGGGCTGCCGCACAGCCACCTTCTGCCATGACGGTGTGTGCTTTGCCGAGCAAAGACTTGGTGATAATGGCGGTTTTAGCACCGCTGCGTGCTGCTTCGATTGCCGCTCGTAGACCTGCGCCTCCGGCGCCAATCACAATAACGTCGTATTCGTATTTGGAGTAATCTTCAGTCATCTCATCTCACCTCAAAGTGCAAAGAGCACCATGTCGCTCACCATTTCAGCATCAACTGCCAAGACCCAAAGGTCGCCCAAGAATACGAATGTCAACGATGTCCAGAACCAGAAACCGTGGGAACGGTTCAACACGCTAATGCGTCCAAACAGTTTTCCACGAAGTTTTGCGATTGGGGAGGTCCATCGGTCCAACACGCCACCGGCAAGGTGACGGAGAGCGTGGCATGAAGTGACGTACATTGTGAGCAGGAATGCTTCGAAGCCCATGACGAGGGTTCCAATGCAGATACCCCATCCTTGTGCTGCGCCTTCGGTGAAGTGCAAGGTGTGGGTGACATCCCACCACTTGATCGCCAGAATAATCATAGCAGCATAGAGGAAGTAGCGGTGCAAGTTGTTGAAGATGAACAAGCGCTTTTCACCCTTGTATCCAATCTTCTTGTTGATCTCTGGTTCATCAACCCAACAAGCGACTGGGCTTGCAAAGAAGGTACGGTAGTACACTCGGCGCATGTAGTAGCATGTGCCTCTGAAACCAAATGGGATCCACAGCACGAGAATGGCAGCGTTGACCCAGCCTGGGTGGTTCCAGTCGTTGAGTCCAAAGAGCTCCCACTCGAGGACGTTCGGGGAAAAGATTGGTGACATGACGGTGGCGCCATTCACATTGTAATGAATCGTATCAGGGTACAGGAACAGACGGACTGCGGTGTAAATCATGGCCGCAGTGAGGGCGATGCCCATGGCCAATGGCTGCCTGAGCCAGTTATCGATTCGATTTGTGCGACCCAGTCCATTGAGGACTGGAAGTTTGATGCCTTCGCCCATCTGTATCACCCACCGCCGTGAGGCGGTTATTATCTTCCAACACGCTGGGGTCTTTGAGGTTCACCATTCGCCTTATTGGGTTGGATGGCCGCAGTGCCTCGTTTGAGACATTTAAGCGGGCTTTAATCGAAAAAGGAAATTGCTTCTCCGAGGAGGGTCTCATTTGCCCAATAGGTTTTCGATTGCCACACGAGAGCCCCAGCCTGGTCGATCACTTGCAATGTTGGTGTGCCGGGGTTTCCGTAGGCTTCGTACACCGGGTAACCAGTGTTGTCATCTGTGCCAAATTCGAACGTCGGTGTCGTTGTTGACGGTGTGACGACGGTCCAAGGCGTGTAATGAGTTTCATTTGAGTCAATGGCAAATGTATCGTGGACTTCTTCGAGTGATTCGTATTGTGCCCAGCGGTGGACACTGACGACACTCATCGTAGAATTGTTGAAGGCGCCTTCTTCGATTGCTGTTTTGATTAGTTTCGTCCAGTCGTGACAACCAGAGCAACTTGCGCCGATCCAAAGCATGAGCACCGGGCCTTCTGCAAGGCGTTCTTGGAGATTGAATGTGGCACCGCCATCTTCAGTTCGGTCGAGGGTGGGTGCCTCAAAACTCATGTTAATTGGTGGCGTCGATGCTCGTTCGTCGTTCAGGGACTCAGGTGCGACGCATCCGGAGAGGAAGCACAGGCAAACGCATGCAATCACAGCTTGCTTATGCAGCATGGCCTTCACCGTTCTTCGTTCCACGTGCCTTTGGTTGGGCGGTGGGTCGAGCGGCGACCTTCGGGCGCTTGACATCCTTGAACCAGGAGTCAACACCGTTCCAATCTGGGCGCATACCGAGATCTGCGAGGACGAGTTTGCTGCTGATACGGGCGCTTTCAAAGATGGTAGGTAGGCCGCTTCCTGGGTGCGTGCCGCCGCCGACGATGTAGAGGTTGTTTGCCTCTTCGAATCGGTTGTGTGGACGTCGCCAGAGCATTTGCTTTAGGTCGTGCGTCAGATTGAACACTGCGCCACGGTAAATGTCGGATGCGCCCCAGTCGTCAGGGGTGATGACCGTTTCAGAAACGATGTGGTCTTCGATGCCATCATAGCCAAGTTTCGAGAGTTGCTTGACGATGGTTTCTCTGAAGTCGCCCTTGATGTCATCCCACACGATGCTTTCGTGCTGGTTTGGCACTGGCACGAGCACGTAAATCGTGGAGTGGCCTTCAGGTGCGAGGGAGTCATCAGTAATGGAGGCGTTTTGTACGTAAACGGATGGATCATCCCATGTCAATCGGTGGTTCGTGATGTCCTTGAGGTTGTTTTCGTATTCAGACGAGGCGTAAATCTGGTGGTGGGGTAAATCGTACTCTCTGTCAACACCGAGGTAGAGCATGAACGTTGAGCAAGAGTAACCCTTCTTTTCCAGTTTCTTGTTGGACCACTTCTTTCGCTTTTCGTCAGGAACGAGGGTCGTCATGGCGTGAGCGAAGTCTGCGTTGACAACAACCTTGTCAGCCAACATTTCAGAACCTTCGATTCGAACGCCAGTCACAGTTTTGCCTTCATAGATGAGGGACTTGACTGGGGTGTTGAGGCGGATGTCGACACCCATTTCCTCTGCGATCTCTCCCATACGAGCTGTGATGCTTCCGAGGCCGCCCTTGGCGTGGAAGATACCGTGTTCGTATTCGAGGAAAGCGAGAATGGTGAACAATGACGGGGCATGGAATGGGCTCATGCCGAGATACTTGGTCTGGAAGGACATTGCGAGTCGAACACGTTCGTCAGAAAAGTGCTTGCTGAGATCGCCGGCTACGCTGGCCCATGGCTTGAGGACTGTTGCAACACGAATGGCTCGCTTTGAGAACACGTCAAGTGGGCTTGACCATGGAGTTTGGAGGCATTGCTTCGAAAGATCGAGTTTCTTTCGGTTTTGGAGGACGTAATTCTTGAAACCGTCGGCGTTCTTGTCGTCAGCGAGTTCACGAATGCGCTCTGTCATTTGTTCGAGGTTGCTGGTTGCGTCGATGTGACCTCCAGCGCCGAAAACGAGTCGGTACATTGGGTCGAGCGGCATGAGTCCGAGTTCTTCATGAGCGTCACGGCCGATTGCTTTGAAAATCTCCTCGATCACTTCAGGATAGTGGAAAAAGGTAGGTCCACGGTCGAATGTGTAGCCGTCTTTCTTGAACAGGCGGGTTCGTCCTCCAACTGCCTCGGCTTTCTCGAGGACAGTGACGTTTACGCCCGAATGGGCGAGCAGGAGAGCGGAGGCAAGACCACCGGGTCCGGAGCCTACAATGATGGCGGTTGGTGCATTTGAGTTCGACATGGTTTCCGACCCCCCGATTGACCATATAAAGGGCCGTATCCGCCCTTGCCTCAACGGGGTAGAATCGAACTGCCCTGAATGCAGGATGTGTCACGGCATGGCTTGCGGTGATAAGCATCTTAAGGAGGCTATGATTGGGACAAATCACAGCCTTAGGTTGTACGGTGATACCATGAGCGACTGGAGTTCAAAGAATCCATACATGTCCGAAATCACTGAGAATTACATTCTCAACGGCAAGGGCTCGAAAAAAGAAACTCGACATATTGTGTTCGCATTGGGCGACTCGGGATTGGACTACAAGGTCGGTGACGCACTCGGCGTTCTTGCTGAAAACCCGCCTCACATTGTTGAGGAAATAATCGAAGCACAAGGCTGGGACCGAACTGCTCTTGTCGAAACTCACAACGGCGAGCGTGACCTTTACACGGCGCTTAAGAAGGATTTCGAAGTCCACATGGCAAACAAGAAATTCGTCAACTCCCTTGCAAACAAGGTTGTCTCAAGCGGCATGCGAATTTCTCTTTCAATCGTTTCTCGAACCCGAAACGGCGAAGAATGGTCTGCCAACACCTCGGGTGAAACGCCACCTGGCCTTGCCCCAAACCAACCATCTGACGATCCTGTCGCTAAAGTCGAGGCATTAGTCGATGATGCAAAAGCAATCGAAGACTACCTGTGGACACGAGACTACATCGACATCATGCGAGAGTTCGACGTCAAGTACTCCCCCGAAGAATTCCTTGAACTTGCAGACCGATTGAAACCTCGTCTCTACTCAATCGCTTCCTCACACGACGCACACCCTGGCTTTGTCGAGCTCACTGTTGGTATCGTTCGATTCGAATACAACGGACGGCCCCGTGGCGGCTTGTGCACCCAATTCATGGCTGATGAAATCGATACGACAGGCGCTCCAATCGGTGTGTTCATGTCCCCTACCAAATCGTTCATCTTGCCAGATGACAAAAGCACGGACATCATCATGGTCGGGCCAGGTACTGGCATCGCACCGTTCCGCGCCTTCATGGAGCAACGTGTTTTCGATGGCGGCGAGGGCCGAAATTGGCTGTTCTTCGGCGATCAATCCGCCAAGACCGAATTCTACTACAAGGAAACCATCGAAGAATGGATGGACAGTGGTAATCTCTACAAGTTCACAACGGCATGGTCTCGTGACCAAGCCGAGAAAATTTATGTTCAGCATCGCCTGATTGAACACGGTGCAGAAATTTGGGAATGGTTCGAAAACGGCGCCTACTTCTACATCTGTGGTGACAAGCAATACATGGCAAAGGATGTTCACAGAGCGCTTATTTCGATCGCAGAGGAACACGGCGGCATGTCCAATGATGACGCAACCCACTTCATCGAGAAGACGATGATGCGTGAACAGAAGCGTTACCTGCGTGACGTGTACTGATCCTCACCTCGTTTCTTCCCAAGGCGTTGACAACAGGGTCAAGCAGGCAAGGCTCTGCTGATGACGGGAATGCCTCGGCTCGAAGCAGCATCTTCCATTCGTTTGGTCCATACAGAATCGGGTCCAGGGAACGCAAGCATGTGCGTGGCTCGCTCGAGCATTCGATCAACAAGGCTTGCCGCAGCTTCCGGTCGCCCACTGTCGGTTGCTGCGTTCGGGCGAGGTACTGACCATGCTTCAGTAAACACAGCAAGTGGGACATTGTTGTTGTCTGCCCAGCGTTCGGCGAGGTAATCCACGCCGCTAGCACCACCGAGGATAATGAGGTCGGGGTAGTCATTGTACTGAACCCATTCTTCGATTGCATTCTCAAGCCAAGCGTAATCATAGAATTTTGAATTTCCACAGATTACAAGGTTGACAATTCGTCCATCGTTGTTGAGATCTCGACCTGCTAAGCGGTCGAGGGCTTCGGCTCCAGTTTGGGGTGTCGGCGTCATGGTTGGCCAACACTATCCAATCTAATGAAACCTTCTGCCTATTTTGCTATAATCTGTAAGAAAAGGCTCTTTTTGGCGACATAAAACGACGCGAAACCGTATTTTTCCACCGCCGTGCGTTACTTTTTCCTACGTATGTAAATCGCGCTTTCAGGACCCTCATGGACCGTTGGCATCATAGGGTAATTGCTCTTCGTTCATCCATGGCGTTCAAGCGAGTGCTGATTGCAAACCGCGGAGAAATCGCACTGCGTATTCTTCGTACCCTTCGAGACATGGGCATCGAAGCAGCCATTATCCACGGTCGAGAAGACCGGCTCTCCCTTCCTGTTCGACTTGCTGATGTGGCGTACGCAAATAACAAACCAAACCCTTTGGACACCTACCTCGACATCGAATCAGTGATCACCGCTGCAAAAGAAATGGGATGTGACGCAGTTCACCCAGGCTACGGATTCTTGGCAGAAAACGCCACATTTGTTCGTCGACTTCAGGAAGAAGGCATCACATTCATTGGCCCCTCCGCAGATGTCATCACATTGCTTGGTGACAAAATTGAGGCACGAGCCGCCATGGAAGCCGCTGGTTTGCCCACTGCCAAAGGTTCCTCAGAACCAATTTCAGATGCGGGAGTCGCTTCAACACTCGCCGATGAAATTGGCTACCCTGTCATCATCAAGGCTGCAGCAGGTGGCGGCGGCATTGGTATGCAAATCGTTGAGCAGGCCTCAGAATTTGAAAGCGCTCTCAAGCTCTGCCAATCACGGGCAAAATCAGCCTTTGGCGATGAACGGGTGTTCGTGGAAAAGTACATACAAGGCGCTCAGCACGTCGAATTTCAGGTTCTTGGGGATGGGAAGAAAGCCATCCATTTTGGAGAGCGGTTCTGCTCGATTCAACGCCGTCACCAGAAACTTGTCGAAGAAGGCCCTTGGCTGGATGATGCGAAGCGCCAAGAAATCGGCGATCTGGTTTGCCGTGGAGCGGAGTCTGTTGGGTACAAAGGCCTTGCAACATTCGAATTCCTCCGAGACGCAAATGGAGATTTCTACTTCCTCGAAGTCAACCCTCGCGTCCAAGTTGAGCACACCGTTACCGAACTCATCACAGGCTACAACCTCGTCGAACTCGGCATTCGTGTCGCTCAGGGTGAAGACCTTCCTTTGACGCAAGAAGACGTCGTGTGGAACGGGCACGCCATTCAGTGCAGATTGAATGCAGAAGACCCTCGCAAGTTCATTCCGAGTCCTGGTCGACTTTGGGAGTGCCATTTCCCTTCAGGCTACGGTGTTCGAGTTGACACACACGCTCACCCTGGTTACGACATGCCCGGGTGCTTTGATTCACTGCTCGCCAAGTTACTGGTTTGGGGGCGCGACAGAGAAGACGCCATACGCAGAATGCGAACCGCTCTTGATGAAACCATGATTACAGGGGTTGAACACCTCATCCCACTTCATCGCAGAATTATGGATGAACAGGATTTCCTTGACCGAAACGTCACAATTCAATACATCGACATGCATCAAGAATTGCTTGGATGATGCAGCAATACGCCTTCGAGTGTTCTTCTGTAGCGGTATTTTTCACTGCTTGGTGCGCTCAGGGTGCAGAAACAGATGTGCATGAGGCCTCATCTGTCATGTTGAAGTAGGCCCTCCATTTGGATGATGCATGGACGTCGTTTTGGTTGGAAGCATAGCATATGATTCGGTTGCCTCACCTGAAGGAGAAGTCGCGAACATGCTCGGTGGCTCGGCTACATATGGCGGCCTTGCCAGTTCCTTTCACTGCAACCGCCTCGGCCTTGGTACCGTTGGCTTGGTTGGCGTGGTCGGAACGGATTTTCGTGACGAAGACCGCATGGTTCTCGTGAGCAACGGAGCCGATGTATCAGGGATTGAAACAGCAGACGGTGAAACATTCCGCTGGGAAGGCGCCTATCACGGTTCGATGGCTGAAGCAGAAACGAAAGCTACGCATCTGAATGTTTTCGAGCACTTTCAACCAAACGTCCCTTCTCATGCCCAAACGCCAAAAATCACCCTTTGTGCAAACCTCCATCCAGCCCTCCAAGCCAGTGTTCTTGATCAAACAAAGGCCCAGCGCTTGACCATGCTCGATTCGATGAACTTGTGGATTAACATCGCACGGGAGGAATTGCTTGATGTCATGAAGAGGGTTGACCTCATCATCATTAACGATGGAGAAGTCAGAATGTTGGCCAATGATGAGAACCTCATTCGTGCCGCACAAACGGTCAAGTCAATGACTGAAGTTTCCACGCTCGTGGTGAAGCGGGGCGAACATGGTGTTCTTGCCTTCCACGGCCAAGACATCATCGCTTTGCCAGCATTCCCGACAGCGAAGGTTTGTGACCCCACTGGGTGCGGCGACACCTTTGCAGGCACGCTTGCTGCATACCTCGCTTTGGGTGAAGGCCCAATCGACCGCGATGAACTTCGTGCGGCCCTCGTTGCTTCAACCGTTTCTGCTAGTTTCACGTTGGAATCCTTCGGTGTTGAAGCGTTGCAAGGTATGAGCGAGGAAGCATTTGATGCACGAATCGACGAGTTTGAACGCATCCTTGGCTGATTAAAAGTCGATTCTCGACAGACCAGTTGCCTTGTCGCCAGCGCCAGAATGGGTCACCTCAGTGAGTTCGTCAAAGCTGAGTTCATCCAGGTCGATCATTGGCGGCATTGTTTCCTTTTCCTGTTCCAACTGCTCGACAATGGTATGCCTTCGACTGACATGTTGTTTGAGTCGGTTCGCTTCTTCTTCGGGAAGCACGCCACCGTGTTGTTGAGAAAGGTTGGCAACACTGTCCTCCATTTCTTGAATGTGGCTTCTTGAAGAACGCTCTCGAAGCTCGCGTCCCGAATCTGTGCTCTGCCGGGCTTGTTCGTCTTTTGGAGGGGTGCCTGCAAGCAGTTGACCAGCAAGTGATGCGCCTTCGCTGAGGCCGTTTGTCACACCTTTCGTTAGATTGTTGATAAAGCCGCCAACCCGGGACATGGTCGTGCTTCGTGTCCGTTCAATGGTGTATCGCCCAGTTTCGTAGGGCACTCGTTTCTTAACGACATATTGGGTGTTTTTGATACGTTTCATCTGTGGTTCATCGGGGAGCAGTTCCGCTTCCATAGGTTCATCGTCAACCCTTGCTGCGGCAACTAAAGATTCAGGTTCTTCATCGAAGATGGACAACTCCTCTTCGAACATGCTGAATTCATCATCATCCATTGGTGGCTGTGCTGTTGTTGGGACATGGGCCCCGTCAGGACCGACAAAACTTGGAAAGAAGCCCTCAGGT
>JAQXFM010000286.1 GCA_029250305.1 Candidatus Poseidoniaceae archaeon
CATAATGACCCCATTGTTCCAAAGTCCATCCTTCGGGCAAGCCTCCATGTGGAAGTGGGGGTCCTGTTTGCTCGCTCTCCATTTTAGGAATGGGGGTCGGCGGTTCCGCAGTTGCTGGCACTGGTGATTGGACGGGGGTTTGAACCGGTGTTTGGACGAAGGTCTCGATTTGGCTGACCTCTTGGGTTGGTTGACTCATTTCTGGAAGAGCGCCAAAAGCTTCCATCGATGGTGGCGTTGGTGGCCTGCGGGCTTGCGCTTCTTCGATCAGTGAAGGTGCATCGAACACATCGTCCATCATCCCATCAGCGTCGCCGTTCCACGGGGTATCATTCCCGCTCTTGCGCCGGCGAGTCAGCAAACTAAGGAGGAGGAGGACGCCAATGAGTAATCCGAATTGAGCCAGCGAATTTGCCTCTTCACCGATGAGCCCCGCACTGATTTCTTCGAGTGAGTTTCGCTGTGGAGGCGCCACATCAATCACCATCGTTGCTTGACCGGGTCGTTCTGGATTTTCGTCCCAAGCAATCGCCTTCACACGAACTTTTCCTGAGGTTCTGAACATGTGCTGGACGGTCGTGCCAACCAAGTCAGCATCGTTGTCTTTGATTCCATCTCCGTTGCTATCAACTGTGATGTCAAGGTCCCATACAATCGTCAACCCTCCGATATCATTTGCTGAATCAATGGTCTGTTGAGCGCTCAGGACACACGTTTGGTAGGCCATGCAATCTAGGTTTTGAAGGCGGACAATTGGCGGCATGTTGAGCACTTCCACACTCAACACTTCGCTGGTTTGTGCCCCGTCGTCATCGGTCACGTGGTAGATGATGGTGTGTGTACCGCTTCGGTTCCACGTGTAGGTCAATACATCGCCTTCCACATCGCAGTCATCGTCTGCACCGCCCATGTCATCGCTGTCAATGCCGGGTTCCACATCCCAACATCGTACGAGTGAGGCTTGATCACTTAGGGTGTCTGTTGCGTTTCCTGTGATGGTGATGGACTGTCCTTCGGCGATTGGCAGGATGGAGACAAGCGGTTCGATGACAGGTGGTACATTCCGCACATTGATCCATCGCTCGTTGATTTGGCTGGATTCACCATCTTCATCGCTGACTTCTAACCGGATGGTGTGCAGCCCAGACGTGGCCCATGTCATTGGGTAGGTTGAGACTCTTCCAGTGAAGGTGTACATCAACGAAGGCTGCTGGCCATCAGGCCACCATGTGTGGGTGAGTGTATCAAGGTCATCAATCGAGTCAAGTGCTTGGCCACGAACGGTGACAACTTCGTCTTCGTCGAGGTGCCATATTTGTTGCTCGTCGCTCGCAAGAATTGCATCATCATCGAGCAGCGCAATCGATGTGCCATGTGGTGCTATGTTGGTGAATTTGATGTCAATCGTGGCCATGGTTGATGCCGAATCATCGTCCGTGCCGACTGCGGTAAAGGTGTGCCATCCTTCCGTGGGGGCAGTGGTTGTACACACCCTTGTGTAGTACCCTTCTTGGCAAATCGCATCGGGCCAGTAGACGTCAACTACGCCGGGCCAGACCTCCTCAGAATCAGAATCGTTCGCATACGCATACAGGGTGATTGGGTGTTCGACCTTTGCTTCACTTCGTGAACTTCGGATATCGATTTTTGGCTCCCTGTTGCCAATCGAGGCCAAGAGAATGACTTGCACTTCATCCCTTTCTTCGTCAATAACCGTGACTTCGACTGGATAGTTTCCATCATCGGTCCATGTGAAATTCACACTGCAATCTCGGGATGGTACCTTTTCGTACGCCCATGTTCGTGTGCCGTCGTCGTAGGGGATAGTGAACTCACAGGTGACACTTCCTCCATCTTCGTCAAAGCTGCTTGCTGCATCTAAGGTGAGTGTTTCCATCGTTAAGGCGCTCGCATTCAAGACAACAGGCGTAGGGAGGCGTCCAACAAAAATCTCCAACTGCGCCACATTGTTGCCCGGATTCGCATCGGCCGAATTTACGTTCGACGGGTCGGCTTCCCAGGTCACAGGGAGCACGCCAATGGCTTGGTTTTCAGGAACGGTCCATGAGAAGTTGACTTTGTGTGCAGCGTACGTGGCCAACGATGGTAGGCTGTAAGAGGTGTTTTGACCATCAGGTCCAGTGACGCTCATGGTGGTGGCAGTGGAGGTGGTGATGCCCCGGTTTTGAACCCCGACTTCGACCATGAGTTCATCGCCCGGCAAGACATTCCAACCGGAAAGTGAATTCAATTCTGAAAGCACGCCACTCCTGTTGCGGAGGACTTTGGCAATATCCTCACTCGCAATCAAGTCGAGTCCCACGAGGAATTCATCGAGGGTCAGCGTCGTCGCACCAACGGTCGTGGTGGATTGAACCGAGGGGTCGACTCTGGCGACGATGCCGTGGCTTGCCCAGTCGAGCAATGTGGCAGAAGGATCCCTCTCCTCTCCGACTTGGATCGTGAAATAGGCGCTTCCATTGGCGGCGGTGGTCGCTGTTTGAACCGAAGAAGTCGTTTCGTGACGAAGTTCGATGGCCAGTCCAGTTGGCGGATTAAAGCATGAACTCGAGGCATTCACCCATACGCCCATCGGTGTGTTCAATGCCGTGATTGTGTTTTCCAGATCGACCGCTAAGCATTCATCTCGACTGCCAGGGTTGCTGTATTCATCAACGCCGGTCGCGCCGATTGGGATGTAGCGCTTGAGTCTGAAATCGATGGTCAAACCGATGTCATCTTCAGTGTGGAGCCATGCATAATTTGAGACTTCAGGGCAATACCATCGGTAGCCAGTTGGAGCGCCGTCGCTGTTCACCGATTGCAACTCATAGGAGGCGTTACAACCACCATAGCCAATGGTCTGTCCGAAACTGTTTCGTGGTTTGCCAACGCTTGTAGCTTCCCATGTGGTGCTGTTCGTGTCGCTGGTCGGAGCAGGGAACGGGGTGATGTAATCGCTTGATCCAGACCACTGAGCAGAGGAAGTGGTGGTGGTGGTCCATTGCTCATTCAGGCGCAGTGGGAAATCGTATGTTTCAGTCACAGGGCTGTACGTCGTGGTGATTGTGATGTCACCGAGGATCTGGGTGAGGCTTGAGATGCCGTATGGAACAAATCGTATGTACATGTCTAAATCGCTTCGCATGCTCGACAAATCGCTGACTCTGAGGTACTCAGTCTGCGTATAAGTGATGTAGACATTGCCGTTGAAGCCTTCGAGGGAGACGCCAGATTTGTCGAAGTTCGCAGAGGACCGGAGGGTGTAGGCCAACACCGACATGTTGTCGACAGCCCTTTCTTTGATTTCCAGAACTTCCATTGTTGTGTCACCGTAAATCTCACCTACAGTGGCTTGCACCCCAGTGTTCGTCACTAACAATGTCGGATCGAAGGTGCCTGAATAGACCCACTTGTCACCGACTCGCCATGTTGGTACATCGCTGACGCCGGGGTCTGAACCTGATGACAGAGAAGGGGGCGCAGGAGCCTCGAAATCGATGTTGAGGAGAGGTGTTTGGACGCTTAAAAACAAAAGGACCACGAGCGAAAGGGCCGAAACGGCTCGCCTTAGGTTCGGGCGCATGCTACGCCACGCACTCAATAGGACATCAACGCTTCTCTCGGAAGCGAATGGATTTGCGGAGGAATCAGTATTCCAACAAATCTGCCAGTTCGTCCTTGATGATTTCGACGGCTTCGAGGATTTCGTCCTTGTGACGTGCGCCGGTAATCACCATCTTGCCGCTGCCGAAAATCAAGCAGACGACTTTCGGATAGTCAAGTCGGTAGATGAGGCCAGGGAATTGCTCTGGCTCGTATTCAACCTTGTCGAACGGCAGGTGGAAGGTCAAGTTGTTGAGATTCAATTTACGAGGGACACCAGCTTGTGGCTCACCGGTGAACTTGTCGTTACCGGGGTAGTCTTCAGGGTAGTGGAGGGCGTAAGTTGCAACCATGTTTTGGACTTCAATCTCGACTTGGTCGAGGTCCCATGTTTCAATGCCAGCAGCGCGCAAATCATCGATCATTCGCTCGATACCCGTGTGAATGTTGTCTTCGTTCTTTCCGCCGGTGCAGACCGCACGGCCGGACCTAAACATGAGGATTGCCAATTTTGGATCGGTGACACGGTAAACGACACCAGGGAATTGCTCTGGCTCGTATTCACAATTCAATTGAATTGCGATGTCTGGTAGGTCTAGTTCCTCGGCAACTCGTGTGCTGGCAACCACGTTCACGACGGTTAGACGTTCTTCATCGGTAGTCATGTAACCACCGATATATAACCACTATATAAAAAGAAGGCAGGGTCCTTGGATGCTTTGAATTAGAAAAACGGGTCACTGCGAGGGCTTATGAATCGGGACTCCATATTGGCATGTTCACCATGGTTTCCATCCTCACGCCATCGTTTCCAAATTGTGAAACAAGCGCCCTTCCGCCTGCAAGTTCAATTGCTTCGCTCGTCGTTTTTGGATCCCGTGTAAGGGCAACCATGCACCCGCCTCCACCAGCACCGGTTAATTTGGCCCCAAGCGAAGATGGAGCGGCCGCTCGGACCAACGCGTCGAGTTCTGGGCACGATACACCTAACCCTCGAAGCATGATTTGATTCTCTGTCATCGCACGACCAACCGCCTCATAGTCGCCTCTTTTTAGGGCGGCAATACCCCTTCGAGCAATGGTCCCGATTGTTTCGATTTCCTTCATCCGTTCAGGTTCGAGTTGAATGG
>JAQXFM010000289.1 GCA_029250305.1 Candidatus Poseidoniaceae archaeon
ACTGAGCCCAACCGTTGAACATCAATGGGATGGCTATACAAACGAGAAGGCTAACCCAGGTTCATGCCTTTGCTTGCCCAATGGGTTCGTCAGCGTCCGTGGTTGGCCGCAGGCATCGCATCAGCTGCAGGTGGCGTTGCAGGATTAGCCGGTGGAATCGCCGCCGCTGCAAGCGCTGTTGGCGGTATGGCCATGGGCAGTATTTCAACCAAGACAAGTGCCCTCGAACACCCACTTCGTCGTCGTATTCTCTCGACGCTGGAACGACACCCAGGACTATGCTACAGGGAGTTGCAAAGCACCCTTAGCGCCGCAAACGGGACACTGCGCCATCACCTCGATGTGCTCCAAACCCGTCGAGGCGTGACTGTTTTACCCGTTAACGGACGAACATGTTACTTCGCAGGCGCCCCGACCCAAGTTGAAATTCTCCGAGGCATCAATGTGAACGAGGAGCGCGCTGCATCAGCCCTTCCAATCGGTTTGTCACTTGTCCAACGACTCATTGTTGAAGACATTGTCAAAGAAGGCGTGCCACGAAGCCAAGCCGCCCTTGCCCGCCGCATTGGACGATCGCGTGCCACAACTCATTCTGCCATCAAAGTCCTCCGACGGCGAGGCATTTTGCGTGAGGATCGCATTGAATTGATGCCGCACATCAATATGGACATCGAATGGCGAGGCACCAAAGCCGTGGACTACGATTGGAACGACGAACGACGTTAACCGCTTTTGCAACACGGTTCATTTTTCGCCGCTTGAGCGCCATTTACTGCACAGTCTTCAAAGACCCTCGTCAGGCCACGCCGACCATGTTCAGTGTACGCATCCAAGAGGTTCCCCTCCCAACCACCGAACGTGACATCAATGGTCTGGTCGCATGGTTCATTGAAACGCTGTGTTTGGTGAGAAAACGAGGCGAAGCAACTGCCGATCTTGGCCGTGCTGGACCTGTTCATCGGCTGCTCCGAGATTTTCTCTTCGCACAACCGACCTCGAGTTGGGATGCACAAATGCTCGCTGATGAGTTGGCGCTCACACCTGCATCGCTCAATCACCACCTTGCTCGCTTGGTGGAATCGGGTCTTGTTGGCTACACCAATGAAGGGAAGGGATGGCGGCGATACTACCTCCGTGGCGGTTCACTGAGCAACGCCATCGAATTCTTCTCCGTTCAAACGCAAACCATCGTCCGTCAGCGTTTGGCCCTCATCGGAACATTGTGGACGCGTGAACCGTTGCGAATGGCGCTTGAGGTTCCGGAAAGCGACCCGCCGCTCCTCTGCCTCGGCGTTGTGGAAGTGCGACCCGTTCGCGGCGAAGATGAGAACCAACTCTCTCAGTGGATGGGTGATTTCGGATTGCTCGGAGAACGGCCCGGGAAGGAAGCGAATGCAACCTCCATTTCCGTTCAGTTGTTCGAAATCCTTCTCGCCCGCGGAGCACCTCTGTCACTCGATGAGGCAGCTGAACTCGTCGACGGCCCCAAAGCAAGATTGGGACGAATTCTTGAGCGATTCCGATCAAGCGGTGCGGTCGAGCGGGTCCCTCGCATCGATCGGTTGAGCATCGCCTTGTGGACTGCCATGCTGGCCCAACACCAGCGCAGAGGCGAAGATTGGATGCTCAAAAAGGGCGGATTTCAGCGGTTGTTGGGAACAAAGCAACAATCCTCATTGCTAAGTAAACTCAAGAAAGGAAAACTCACAGTGGAAGATGTTGATGACGCCATGAAGAGTGTCGAGGCTGCAGAACAGATGCTCCTGCTCAACCTGCTTGGTGGGCGGTTGCCGATGGGCCACAGAATGTCTGGTGAGGGGCCAGAAGAAACCGCGAAGCGAGTTACGGAACGACTTGATCGAGTGCTGCGCCGAATGCGCAGGGTTGGCGAACTTGTTGAACAACTCGATGCATAGGTGAGTGAACATGCCAGAACACATCGCTCCAAAACCCGGTGAATGGGACGGGGAACCTCGTCCATTGTTCCTCGCTCCGATGGCGGGCGTCTCCGACCTGCCGTTTCGGTTGCTGGCGAAGGCATGCGGAGCTGATGTCACCATCACAGAATTCACCAACAGCACGGCGTTGAGCCGTGAGGCTGCCGTTTCGTGGAGGAAAATGGAATCCCATGAGACTGAAGTTCCGTTTATTCCCCAAATCTTTGGTGGCGACCCTGGAGACATGGCGACGGCTGCTGAGATGCTTGCACCGACCGCTGACATCATCGATCTAAACTTTGGATGCCCTGCACCCAAGGTGACCAAAATTTGCGCTGGTGCTGCCCTCATGGGTGAACCCGACAACCTTGTTTCAATGGTCGACGGCATTATTCAGAAGGTCGATGTTCCCGTTTCTGCCAAGATGAGGCTTGGAACGGGCCAAGGAGCGAACAATGCCCTTGACATTTGCAAAGAGCTTGAAGACATTGGGACCGCCCGTCTTTGTGTCCATGGACGAACATTGCGTCAGCGGTATTCCGGTGAAGCAGATTGGAATTCAATCAAATCCATCGTTGATGCTGTCGAAACCCCTGTGGTAGCGAACGGAGACGTGGTGGATGCGGCAAGCGCCAAGGACTGCTTGGAAGTCACTGGTGCGTCAGGATTGATGG
>JAQXFM010000294.1 GCA_029250305.1 Candidatus Poseidoniaceae archaeon
CGAAGAACTGCTTGCGCTGCAGAACTCACCATCGCATGCGATTGAACTCTGGGTTGCCAAGGAATCAGTGCAGAAAGCCTTGGGATTGGGCATGCATCTTAATCCACGGGAAATTGAAATTCCAATTGGAGTCGCACATGCCAATTTATCAATTGGAAATTCAAAATTGCAATTGTTTAATTGGGTTTACGACTCTATGCAAGTTAGCCTCGCCTGGGGCCAATTCTCGCTCTCGATTCGAACACCCGAGGATGCGCTCCTCGATGCAACACGAGCAGCGATGAAAGAAGGTGAGTGGGGCGTTGGGTGCAAAACCACTCGTGGCAATTGTTGATCAGCGCCAGAAAGCGTAGCTGTCTCGGCTTGATTCCCAAGGCAGACCAAGTTGGATGCCAACTTCCGTTAGAATGACGTAGTTGAACAGCATGTAGCTGATGTAAGTCACTGAAAGGACCAACAGGGAGATGTTGATGATTTTTCGACGTTCTCGCTTGGCTTGATCGAGCGTGCAGATGCCTTGGTTTCTGAAATAGAGCACCAGGCCAATTCCTACGCTGGCAAGAGCGATTAGGCCCATGAGCGGCCTAAACCATGCGTATCCGTCATCACCCCAGTACAACGTGTCTGAAATGACCGCTCCTGTTGACACGGTAGCGAGACCAAACATCACCAAGACAACAGAGGGGAGGCAGCACATCGATGCGATCAGCGTTGAGCTCGCAATGACCTTCCAAAGAGACCGCAGTGGGTTGTCTTTGGTCGTGGCGTACGCATCGCTCATACCGAAAAATATGTGGTTGTGCTTTTGAACTGCTGTTTTGCTTCTCAAGCGAGGTTACGAATTTCAGGGGTCTGATCGGCGACAATGAATTCGAGCATGGCAGCCCACATCACAAACTGAATTGATTTCTCGAGTTCTGCTTGTCCACCGACGGAAGTAATCATGTTGTCGAGGGTGTCATTTGGTGAGTGGTAGGCGTCATAATCATCGTCGTATGCACCGAGGTGGAAAATTGTCTGAGCGCCTCTGTCTCGGAACGTCACGTGGTCCGACCGGCCAAATGTGTCTTCATGAACGTCTAAGACCAAGTTGTCGTGTTCGTCCCAATGCTGGTCGCAACCCGCGCCATATGTGCCGTCAATTCGCAAATCCATCGGTGCTTTGAGGATGTTCCTATGCACATGATCCATCACTTCAGTGATTGGCAGTTCGTCGACAGATGGGTCGTTGTCTGGGCCGGACCATGCGTGGTATGGGAACGGCTCGCCGGTGTCCTTCAACGCTGGCCATGAAATGCCCATCATGTCCATGTTGATGTAGAATCGAAGTTCTTTGTCTTGTGGAAGGCAGTAATCACAGTCATTGTTTGCGAATGCGTTGGAGCCACGGAGTCCTTCTTCTTCAGACGACCAAAGGGCAAGGAATGTGTCGCATTCGAATTCAAGGTCAACAAATGCCTTGGCGTAGAGCATCATTGCCACGGTTCCAGCCGTGTTGTCATAGGCGCCTTCGTAGGTTCCTCCAGCGGGCGGTGATGCCGGTGGTGCGATGTCCATGTGTGCCCCCATGCCTTGAACGCAAGCGTCAGAGCGGCCGTCCTTCCAAGCGATGATGTTCAATGATTCAGGCTGTGTCGGGTTGAGGTGATCGGTGACTCGCATGATGTGGGTTTCGTATCCAAGGCCTTCGAAGTGACCGTGGAAGAAGCTCGCGGCTCGCTCAAAGGCAGGGTTTGGAGATCCCATCCAACGGTTGATGTAGCCACCGCATTCTGTCGAATCTGTGCACACGCTCAGAATGAATTCCATCTTGTCGAACCACTCTTGACCGTTCACGATGGCTGTTCCGTTTTCCACAACGACGTCAATGGTTGCTCCGCTTCCATCTGCATACACGATATTGAGAACAGTTGATTCAACATAGGGCGTGGTGAGGATTTTCCCGTCGAGAATCTCACTCCCTTGTACCTGAACAACGCCAAGTGGGACGATGCTGTTGTTCACAAACAGCAAGACATCTTGTTGGACCACGAGGCGTGTGCCTTCGCCTTCGAGCGTAAATGTGTGCCACTCGCCAGCCCGAAGTGGTAAGTCGCCGGCTGGGAGGAAATCGATTTTGAGGACATCATCTTTTGAATCACTGCTGGTTTCTGCTTCGCCAAAACAACCGGCAAGCGGTGCGAGCATCATCAATGCAATCAGGCTAAAGGCTCGAACAGAGTTTGTCATGTTGGTCCCCAACTTTAGGCCAACCTCTTCCCCTCTTATGGCTTCGCTTTCCGTGGAACCGTCGCCTCACAAG
>JAQXFM010000331.1 GCA_029250305.1 Candidatus Poseidoniaceae archaeon
TTGAAAACGACGCACTGTATCGACTTTCAACGTTTGAAACAGGCGTCCATGCTGGCTGATTACTTTCTGAAGAGTTTTTTCTTGACGTCTTTTTTGACTTGCTCTTTCACTGCTTCACGTACCTTAGCTTCTGCTTTGGAACGAACAGCCTCAGTGAGTTCTGATGCTTTTTTCTTTGCAGCTTCTTTGATTGGCTTAGTCGCTTCGTCAACAATATTCCGTTTGATGGCGCCTGCCGCTTCCTTGGTTGCGGTTTTTGCAGCCTTTCCTGCAACGCTGGTTGCCTTGCCGGCAACTTTGCCTGCGAACTTCTTGACCATGTAACATACTCGTAGGTGAACCACAAGAAGGTTTGGCCGTTAATCTTCAGATGCAACAACAACTCGGGTCGCCGTCAAAACGCGTTGTTTGTACATGTAACCCGCTTCGAGAACATCGACAACGTGCCCAGCTGGAAACGCCTCCGAGGAAGGAATGGTCGTGATTGCTTCCATCTTTGCAGGATCGAATTTTTTCCCTTTGGCATCGATTGCTGTGACACCATCTGCTTGGAGTTCATGCCACATTTTGTTGCGAGTCAAGCGAAGGCCCTGCGCCATAGGGCCTTCATCGGCTTCATCGACGTTCGCAAGCGCCCGATCAACATCGGCGAGAACCGTGAGCATTCGACGGGCAAGACCCATGCCGCTGTATTGAATCAATTCGGCCTTCTCAGCCATCATGCGCTTTCGGACATTCTGAATCTCAGCATCTTTGTAGGCGATTTCTTTCTCCGCCGTTTCGGCACGTTCGAGCGCCACTTCCAGCGGGTCCTGAATTTCGACCTCGACCTCTTCGCCAATGTCCATTGTTTCCATTCCTTCTTCGATGACTGGGACCTCGTCGTCAGCAACATCGCCTTCGCTCATGATGCCGCGGTGCAGGAAGTGGTCTTTGAACCCCTCGTTCAACGCTGAAGGAAGACCTTGAGGTTCCACGAGCCATAGCCCCATTCAGCAGCACGGAGATGTTCGCGGCCAACGATGCCAACAAGGGCGTCTTCATTGAGCCAACGATTGACTGCGTGAACCATTGTGCGACTTGCACGATTGTGGGCTTCGTACGTCGGTACAATCTTCGGATCTTCTTTCTCGTCGAGGGTTTCACCAAGCTCTTTTCTTCGTCCCATCCAATCAAGGCAAACTGCATCAGCAAACTCGTTCTCAGAAAGCCCATCGAGGCGAGCGCATGCCTGTTGCCATGTCGATTCGCTGTACAGGTCGTCAACATGTGGTACGTTTGTTTTGAGAGCCACGTCAAGATAGAGAAACGCTCGTCCTTCCCAAACTTCCCAAGCGCCAGGGCTTGCATACTTCATGAGATGAAGCAAGCCCTCTTCACCATCTTTGATTGAGGAAAAGGCATCAACTAACCGAACATCGGCATCAACTGAACACGAATCCATCCAATCGAGCAGTTCCGCTTCAGCATCAATATCGAAGGAGCGTTTTAGCCGAGCATCTCCTTCAGGCCGCATTGAGCGAAATGCACCCTTTTCCATGCCGGCATACAACTCGCCCCATGTGCGTTCAAGCAGTCCATTCAATGCAGGCTCATCGACGAGAAGCATCACCAGCTCGAGCCCCATACAGCATGCGTAGCGCCCGACCCGTTTGATGGCATCGGCTCAGCGCCCGCACCCCTTTCATCGTGAAGATGAACCTTCACCTTACGAATGCGGAGGCAACAGCATTGAAGAATGCGCGGCGCGCCGTTCGGATTGGAGGGTTTTGTCGTGGCCACAATTAAGGAGCAAATCGAATTGATTCGCGCTGAGATTGACAAGACCCAGAAAAACAAAGCCACAAACGCTCATATCGGCAAACTGAAGGCAAAAATTGCTCAGTTGAAGATCAAAGAAGAAAAGGCACATGCGCACTCGAAGGCGAGTGGCGGCGGTAAGGGATTCGAAGTCAAGAAATCTGGTGATGCAACGGTTGCGCTGGTTGGTTTTCCATCCGTTGGTAAATCAACACTCATTTCCAAAGTCACCGACGCACACTCCGAAGCTGCAGGCTATGCGTTCACCACACTGACCTGTATTCCTGGCGTCATGGAGCACAGAGGAGCAAAAATCCAAATTCTGGATTTGCCGGGTCTGATCAAGGGTGCTGCCGAAGGAAAGGGACGTGGTCGGGAGATTCTCAACGTGATTCGCAGTGCTGACATGGTGCTCTACATCGTCGACCCATTCCAAGATGCTCACTTCAACGTCCTTCATCGGGAACTCCACAATGCCGGTCTCAGACTCAACGAAACGCGTCCGCCGGTGTTCATCAAGCGAACAGAACGTGGTGGCATAGACGTGAGGACAACGGTGGAACAAACGCACCTCAGTAACGAAGAGATGGGTGAGATCATTCGCTCCTTTGGATTCACCTCTGCAATTGTTACGCTCCGAAATAACACAACAGCTGAACAAATCGTAGACTGTTTGGCACAAAACCGAATCTATGAGAAGGCTGTTATTGCGATCAATAAGATCGACATTGCTACCGAAGAGGAATTGATTAACGCTCGATCGAACCTACCAGAAGATTGGCCGGTCATGCGGATTTCAGCCTTCAAAGAAACTGGGCTTGAGGATCTCAAGGATTTCATTTACGACAACCTCGGTTTCATGCGTGTTTTCTTGAAACCGCAAGGACAGGAAGCAGACATGGAGGAGCCATTGATTGTCAAAGATGATTCAACCGTGGAACACATTTGCAACCAATTGCATCGGGATTTCGTTCGGAAATTCCGCTATGCGAGGGTCAAGGGCCCAAGCGCTAAGTTTGACTGGCAGCGTGTCGGTTTGGACCATCTTCTCAAGGACGGCGATTTGCTAACGATTGTCGTCAAGCGGTGATCAGTCCCAAATGCCCATATCCATCCGTGCGTCTTCAGTTGCGTGGATTTTTGGGTCCCAACGAGGCGACCAGACAAGGTTGATGTGCACGGAATCAAGGCCGTCTGTCATAAGAGCAGCCCTGTGCGTTGCCGCCATGATTTCGGGGGCAGCTGGACAACCAGGAGAAGTGAGTGTGAGATCGATTTCGGCGTGCATGGCACCGTCTTTGGTCTCAAAGCGAACGTCGTAAACAAGACCCAGTTCGACAATGGAAAGTTCCAATTCGGGATCTTCAACTTCGTCCAAATGATGCATGACATCTTGCTTTTCAACCATTTATTCCACCAGCCCTCTTATTTCCAACATGACCTTATCAAACATGTTTCTGAAGCCATTTGAACGGCTCGGAGAGAGCGATTTGAGGATGCCCATCTCTTGGGCAAACTCTGGCGAAAGCAGCAGTGCTTGTGCTGGGGCGCTTCCGTTGATGGCAATGGTGAGAATGCCCATGAGTCCTTGAACCAACTGAGCGTCAGCAGCGCCGGCCATCAACACCTTCCCGTCATCGAGGCTAACACGGACATGTGCCTCAGATTGACAACCAACAACCCGGGTGTGATCTGACCAGTCATCGATCGGAATGAGCACCACTTCGTCAGCCATCTCGAACACCATCTCGAGGCGTTCCATCTGGTCGTCAGCGTCTTGAAATTCTTCGATGAGTTCAACCAACTGAGCAGGATAGGTCATGCAAACCTCTCCAAGATGTTCTTGACTTGAACGATGAATTGCTCTGCTTCTTCCATTGTGTTGTACAGGTAGAACGACGCTCGCACTGTACTGGAAATACCCAAACGGTGCAAGAGAGGTTGTGCACAGTGGTGACCGGTACGGACCGCATATCCGCGTGCATCGAGGAGGTGGGCGAGGTCTTCACTGTGGAGCGTGGGGTGGAGAAACGACACAACGGCGCTGTCGGAATCATCGTGGCGTCCATAAACGGTCATACCAAGCGTACGCAACTCTGCTGCTGTGTATCGAGCAATCTCAAGCATTCGCTTGTGCTCGTGCTTGAGATCAAGGGATTCCATCCAACCAAAAGCCGCATTCCATCCAATTGCTTCTGCGATTCGTGGCGTTCCAGCTTCGAACTTGTGTTCATTCGTTTGGTACGTTGAGCCTTCGATGGTCACCGTTTCAATCATGTCACCGCCGCCCATAAAAGGCTCCATTTCTTCAAACACCTCAGGACGTACAAGAAGGGCTCCAATGCCGGTGGGGCCGCACATTTTGTGAGCGGAGAACGCCATGAAATCTGCACCAAATGCATCGAAGTCAATCCGGTCGTGCGGTACGCCTTGTGCGGCGTCAATCAGCACCTTTGCGCCCGCCTCATGCCCAAGTCGAATGATGTCTTCGAGCGGATTTCGCACACCCAATACGTTGGATGTGTGAACCACACAGACAAGTTTCGTGCCTTCAAGAGAGGCCGCATAGACATCCATGTCCAATGTGAAATCTTCGAGGACGGGTACATAGCGAACTTCAACGCCTCGTTCTTCCGCTAGCATTTGCCAAGGAACGATATCGGAGTGGTGTTCCATTTCGGTGAGCACGATGGCATCACCTTTGACGAGGTTGGCTCGACCCCATGCATGGGCCACGAGATTGATGGCTTCCGTTGTACCGCTCGTTAGGATTGCTCGCTCGGCATTGAACCATGTTTTCAAACGGGTTCTGCATGCTTCGTATCCATCCGTTGCTTCGCCGGCGAGTGTGTGAACAGCCCGATGGACATTCGCATTGGATTGAGTGTAATAGTCGTTCATAGCGTCGATGACAACTTGTGGTTTTTGGGTTGTTGCCGCATTATCGAGGTAGACCAAGGGGTGGCCATGAATCAAACGTTGCAAAATTGGGAAGTCATCTCGAAGGGGCATGCCATCACCTTTTGAGTTCGCATTCTAAATGAACAGTGAGTCGTGATCGCATCTGTTCGGTAAGGGCGTCGTTCTTCAGATTGGAAAAGGCATCGATGAGGAAACCGTTGACAATCATTGATTCGCTTTCTTCCGGGCTCAAACCTCGGGACATGAGGTAGTGCAGTTGCGATGCATCGATCGGTGCACTGGCTGCGCCGTGGGCTGCAGACACATCATCAGCAAGCACTTCAAGTTCAGGAATTGCCTCTGCGCGTGCTTTCTCAGAAAGGAGGAGGTTTCGGAATACTTGGCCGGCGTCAGAGCCGTCTGCACCTTCCGCAATGGTTAGCAATCCGGTGGCAACGAAATGGCTGCGGCCTGCGCATGCTGCGTTTGTGACCAAGTCGGAGTTTGTGTGGCCATGGAGGTGATGAATTTCGATGTGATGATCGTCATGTCGAGCGCCTTGGCCGTGAGCAGTGACGGATTGACGAATGGAAGCGTTGGTTCCGTTCAACGTCGCCCTCATGTCAGATTTGCAATTAAAACCGCCAACCGAAAGGGTAGCGTTGTCGAACGACGCATCCCGTTCAATCGACCAATCGTCGCATCGAAGCAACTTGGTTGACTGGTCAAGTTCGTTGATGAATCCAAAGCCGAGTTGGGCATTGGGGTGAATCGTACCCGATAGGTGAAGACCACACCATCCAGCATCGCCAGAGAGGTGGAGAAGAATCGTTGCCTCACCTTTGACATCAAGGTCTAGATGGCCAACTGCAATGTGGCCGCTGGCACGTGCCCGAACGTGAATCACTTCGCCCTTCCCATTGATGGTTAGTTTTTTTGCCTCGCCACCAAGTTCGTGGAGAAATGCACGAGCAATCTCAGATTCGTTGCTGGTTCTTACAAGCGGCGACAGCTCGTAGCCTTCAATCTCAAACTTCAGCGAATCGACATCGGGAAGTTCGTCCGGTTTTGTAGGGTGAATTCGGTTCCAGGGAGTGTAGCGCCACAAATGAGCCGAGCGTGAAGGGACTGGCATTTGCAGGTAGCTCATCCAATCGAACCCTCCATTTCCAGTTCGAGGAGTTTGTTGAGTTCGACAGCGTATTCCATCGGCAATTCACGGGTGAATGGTTCAAAGAAGCCGTTGACAATGAGGCCCATTGCTGCTTCTTCGGTGAAGCCTCTGCTCATCAGATAAAACAGTTGCTCACTGGACACCTTCGATACGCTAGCCTCATGTTCAAGGTCGGCTGACGAATTCCCGATTTCCATGGTCGGGTACGTGTCCGAGCGTGAGGTTTCATCGAGGATCAATGCATCACAGACAACTTTCGAGCGGCAACCGCTCGCCTTTGGCATGACTTGGAGCATGCCTCGGTAGGAGGATCGTCCTCCGTTCTTTGAGATGGATTTCGATAGGATGTTCGAAGTTGTGTTTGGGGCAAGGTGATGGACCTTGGCGCCAGCATCTTGGTGCTGCCCTTCGCCGGCGTAAGCCACGGAAATCACTTCGGCGTGAGCACCTTCGCCTTTGAGCAGGACGGATGGATACTTCATGGTCAACTTCGAGCCAATGTTTCCATCGACCCATTCCACGGTAGCGTTTTTGTGCGCAACCGCCCGCTTTGTCACGAGATTGTAGACGTTGTTGGACCAGTTTTGAACTGTTGAGTAACGGATTTTTGCTCCTTCCATGGCCACCAATTCCACAACAGCAGAATGCAGTGAGTCTGTCGAGTAACTTGGTGCAGTGCAGCCCTCCACATAGTGAATGGTGCTGCCTTCATCGGCGATGATGAGGGTGCGTTCAAATTGACCCATGTTCTTGGCGTTAATTCGGAAATAGGCTTGCACCGGCATTTCAACACTGATGCCCTTTGGCACATAGATGAACGAGCCACCAGACCAAACAGCGGTGTTGAGCGCAGAGAATTTGTTATCGCTGTGCGGAACAACTGTCCCGAAGAATTTCTTAACAAGTTCTGGGTGTGTTTTCAGACCTGTATCCATGTCGAGGAATATCACGCCTTGTTCTTCGAGGTCCTCACGGATTGAGTGGTAAACTGCTTCCGATTCATATTGGGCGGTCACGCCACCGAGCCACTTTTGCTCAGCATCTGGAATTCCGAGCCGGTCAAATGTGTTTTTGATGTCATCTGGAACATCGTCCCAGTTCTTCTCCGTCTGATTCGAAGAGCGAAGGAAATAGGTGACGTTTTCGAAGTTGATCGATTCAAGGAGGTTGCAATTTCCCCAATCGGGCATGGCTCTTTCCTCAAAGTGCCTGTAGGCCTTGACTCGGATGTCAGTCATCCACTGGGGCTCGTTTTTGAGTTCGGAAATGTCTCGAACGACTTGTTCGGAGAGCCCTTTGTCAAAGCGAATGGTGTGGTTCTCAGGGTCGTGAAATCCATACTTGTAATCGCCAACTGCTTCAAACGCTTCTTCACTCATAATATCACCTCAGGCCGCCGCATCGAGCCAATCATAGCCTCGTTCTTCCAGTTCCAGTGCCAATTCGGGACCGCCGGTTTTGACGATCGCTCCATCGATCATTGCGTGTACGTAATGTGGTTTCACATGGTCCAGCAATCGTTGGTAGTGGGTAATGATGAGGCATCCTGCTTCTGGTGCAATTTCGTTGATGCCTTTGGATACAATCCTGAGGGCGTCAATATCCAGACCTGAATCAGTTTCATCGAGCAGGGCAAGACTCGGTTTGAGGAGCAGCATCTGGAGGATTTCCAATCGCTTCTTTTCGCCGCCACTGAAGCCGTCGTTAACATACCTCGATAGGAAGCTCTTGTCCATCTCAAGTTTGCTCATTGCTTCGTTGAGTTCCTTTCGGAAAGCACGCCCTTTTGGAGGATCGTCTCGCACGGAGGCAACCGACTTTTTGAGGAATGTACCGACTTGAACGCCTGGAATAACTGCTGGGTATTGGAAGGAGAGGAACATGCCAGCACGGGCTCGTTCAAAGACTGCAAGTTCGTCGAGTGGGCGGCCTTGAAAATGGATTTCACCGGAGGTAATCTCGTATGCAGGATGGCCCATGACAACGTTTGCGAGGGTGGATTTCCCTGCGCCGTTTCGCCCCATGATGACATGGATTTCGCCACGGTTGATGGTAAGGGTTAGCCCCTTGATGATGGATGTCCCATCAACGCTCACGTGGAGATCTTCAACTCGTAACATCTCTTGACTCATCGCCACACCCAATCCACCCTCACGCCTCTCCCTTATCAATGGCTGTAGTCAACTTGCGTTCATGAATCACCCAACTGACAGCCAATCGTCACTTGTTTTAATCCGAGCCTTGAAATGGTGGCGCCCAAACCATAATCCATGGTGGAAGATGAGTTGGTTGCGGCGTACGCTGCTGAAGCAAAAGCTGCAATGTCTGCGGAGGCTGCAAAGCGAATCGCCGAAACCGTTGACCCGAAAGAGGAGAAAAGGCTCCGCTCCACCTCCCTTCTCACATTGATCAACACCAGTGACATGGTTCCGGCTTTGCTCTCAAGATTGGGTGAGGTCAGGGCCGCACTTGACGGCCACGGCGGAGGCATTGCCATCTCAGCGCTCAACTGGGCCGAAGACGGTTCCGAAGCATTGGACCTTGTGCTTGATTTGACGGGAGCATGCCTTTCTTGCGGCGCAGCGCCAGGGACTCTGGAAGGAGTCAAAAATGACCTCGAAGGAGATTCCGAAATTGTTCGCGTCCAATTTGACAAGGCACTCCTGGACACATTTGACGAACTTGGCCGGGAGTTTATTCTCGTTCACGGCAAGGTTCAGTTTGTCTGAAGTGGCCAAACATATGGCCCAGCCCAACGGATGGATTCAAGGCCGTCGGGCAACGGGAGAACTCCATGGGCACATGGAACGAAGGCCGTAGAGACGACCCGAAACCGTGCAGGGAGCAAGACATTGGCTTGTTCGAAATCACGGCGCGTGACGGTCGTGCGAGGCTCGGACGATTGCACACCGCACACGGTGTGCTCGAGACACCGGCTCTCTTGCCAGTGATCAATCCGAACATTCGCACCATCGAACCCAGAGAAATGTGGGACAGGTACGGAATTGGCGCACTGATTACGAATTCCTACATCATTTGGAAGCACGATGAATTGAAGGCAAAGGCAACAGCCGATGGAGTGCATTCCCTCTTGGATTTCCCCGGCGTTGTGATGACGGATTCAGGTACTTTCCAGTCCTACATTTATGGAGATGTTGAAGTTGGTGTGGAACAAATTGTTGAGTTTCAAAACAGCATTGGCGTCGACATCGCAACGATGCTGGATGTGTTTTCCAGACCCGACATGACCCATGCCCAAGTCGAGGCGTGCGTTGATGAAACCCTCGTTCGAGCAGGCCCCAGTGTCGCCACCTCGGGCAGCACGATGCTCAACGGTCCGATTCAAGGCGGATTGTTCCGTGACCTCCGTACAAAATCAGCCAAAGGCATGGCAGCGTATGATTTCGCAGTTCACCCAATCGGGGGAATCGTTCCCGTCATGGAGCAACATCGATACAAAGACTATGCAAAAATCATGCTGGCAAGCCTACCATACTTGCCACCACAACGGCCAGTTCACATGTTCGGATGTGGCCACCCAATGTTGTTCCCGATGTCAATTGCATTGGGCGCAGATCTGTTTGATTCCGCAGCCTACGCCCTCTTTGCGAGGGATGGACGCTTGTTGACCCCATGGGGGACAGAACGAATTGAGTCCATGGTTGACTGGCCCATCCTGATGCCCTGCGTTGCCTACATCAGCCCGTCTGAAGTACGAGCAATGGCGAAAGACGAGCGAACCAAACTGTTGGCTCGCTACAACCTCGAAATGACCTTGAGCGAACTCGCACGATGCAAGCAAGCCATCCGTGATGGAACCATTTGGCGGCTGGTTGAACGCCGAAGCCACCAACATCCGGCGCTTCGAGAGGCATTCCTATGGCTATCAACACGGCCTCAACAGGCAATGATGAAACTGAAAATGCTTGATGACCTCATCCTCAACGACCGAGACGCAGGTCGTGAACGCGGCGAAGAAGCTGGAAGTTGGGAAGAAGGATGGGACTGGCTTGTCCATGCACAAGAATCTCCACGCAAGGGTGGTGAAGCATGGGGTGGCGAAGACACATTTGTTCGACCTCACATTGTGGCAGCACGCCGCCAATTCATCCAACGATGGGAGCCAAGTGGAATTGAAGGAAAAGGCGATGATTCTGTGTTGATCATGCACGGTAGCTCTGGCCCATGGCGAGAGCGATTGAGCGACATCATGGCTCGCCTCACCCATCATTGCCCCGGCTTAGAAGTGCTGATCCTCACACCGGTCGGTCTCGTGCCTTACTCGCTGGAAGACCTCAACCCGTTTGCCCACATTGATGGACCTGAATGGCTCTGGCGCCGACGACCAAACTTGCCATGGATTCGTCGTGAACTGGATCGTCTTTCCCTCGGTGAGCGTAAAATTGTCACAGTGGACATGTTTGGAGATGGCATTCAGGCTCGTTGCATGGAAGCCCTCTTCCAAGCGGGCGTGGTGGATGGTGTGGATGACACATCTGCAAGTGCTGTTCCGCTTGACCGTGACGGTAGAGATGCTGCGAAATTGATTGTTTACAGGCGACTTGTCTCTGACAAATTAACGGTGCTTCTCAACGTCGATTTCGCCGATGCCAGAACATTGCTTGGGGATGCAACCTTTGTGGTCAACAGGCAAGGCCGAGTCAAGAACGCCAAAACCAAGGATGGAGCACACATCGCAAGCCCTCGGCTTGGCGACGGCGGTCTTTCGCTCACTGATGACGGCGCCAAAGCCCTTCACCAACTTCGCAAGATGGCACCTCCAGCAACGCTTGACCCGACATACAACCTCGGACCAAAGGGCGCAGGGCCCGCTTGGATTGTTGTCGACGATGATGCGGAGCCATTTGTGCGGCAGGGGCGAAATGTGTTCCACGGCTTTGTGTTGGCAGTGGATCCTTGGATTCAACCGTCACAGACATGCCTGATAGTCAACCAGAAGGGCGAACTTCTCGGCCACGGATTAGCAAACGGAACTGCTGATGAATTCTGCGGATTTAAGAAAGGAATTGCTGTGAAAACTCGCGGTGGAATTTCCGAAGAAGCACCCTAAACAACCCACAAGACGGGGGAGGATTCAAGGTCCTTCGCTGACCACAAAACAGCAAAGGAGGGCTGTGCGTGGTTGACGAACTCATTATCAAAACCACTGATTTGACAAAATCCTACGGCCCGCACGTGGCTTTGGACAAACTGAACTTGGCCGTGAAAAAGGGCGCTACAGGCCTCCTTGGTCCAAACGGCGCCGGCAAATCCACCTTCCTGAAGACAATTTTAGGGTTGATTCAAGCGACGGAAGGTGAGGGGACTGTCCTTGGGCATGACATCCGAACCGAGGGTGATGCGATTCGCGCCCGAATTGGGTACATGCCCGAATATGACGCTCTCAACCCCGATATGGATGCAATTCACCAAGTCCGTTACTCAGGGGAATTGCTTGGCATGAACCCTACAGTGGCTCTTGCGAGGGCCCACGAATCGTTGCAATACGTTGGGATTGGAGAACAGCGGTACCGGAACATCGGGAGCTTTTCAACCGGAATGAAACAAGCCACAAAGTTGGCTTGTGCACTGATCCATGACCCAGAACTCATCATTGCTGACGAGCCCTCGAACGGACTTGATGCAAAGGCGAGAGAATACATGATTCAAACCCTGACAACAACGGTCAGAGCGGGAAATCGCTCCGTATTGATGGCCTCTCACCTCATGGACGACGTCGAGCGGGTGTGTGACAACATCGTGTTGCTGCACAAAGGAAAGCTGGCCGCCCAAGGCGCAATTGCAGACTTGAAAGCCATCGACCGCGAGATCGAAATCCATGTGTGGGGTGGTGCCACAAAACTTGCCCAAGCCATGGAAGCTGACGGATTGAAGGTTCGAAGGGAGGGGCGTGTGATGCGAATTGCACATGACGGAGAAGACACAACAACTCGAATCTTAACCTGCGCTGCCCAAACAGGAGCGCAAGTTCGCCGTATGCATGAGTATGAGGCTTCATTGGAAGACCTCTTTTTGGTAATCATGGAAAACCTTGGCTATGAAGTCAAAACAAGTGAAGACCTTCTCGCATCGCCAGCGCTTGCTCGCAAGGTCGATGCTCCGGCTCACATGGGAGGTGGCGGCGCTTGACTGAAGAAGAAAATCCAACAGACAACACCGTTGAATTTGGTGCTGAAGCCCCGGTCACCGGCCAAGGAAGGATGGAAGCCGCATGGGGTTCAAGCGAAGGTGATGAAGATCTGAGCGCACCCCAAGTCGCAGAACCAGTGACAACGGGCCATGTCTTTGAGCAGATCTACAAACCATGGAAAGGCACTCTGAACCCTCGTTGGATGAGGAATTGGGCAATCCTTCGACACCATCTTCTTGGAATATTCAAGAAGGGGCATCGCCCATGGGGCATGCCGACACGACTCTTCATTCTCATCGTCTTTATAGCCTCATTAAGCGACGCTGCGCTCACGCTTCTTTCGGGCTTGATTGGCGATGGAAGCCTTCACCAATTGTGGGGCATTAGCCGCGACAACCTCTACGGCCATGTCTTGGGCTTTTTCCCTCGAAACGTGCTCTATTACCCGATTGTGGCTGCCCTATTGGTTGGCAGCGTCATCTCTGAAGATCGACAACACGGCACTTCTGCGTTGTACTTCTCACGACCGATCACACGCTTCGATTATGTCGGTATGAAATTCGTTTCCGTCGCTTTAATCCAATCGTTCGTCGTTCTGCTCACCCTTGCGTTGTATTACTTCGCAGAAATCATCGCACTCGGAAGAGGCTGGGCGTGGATTATGGACACCTTCCCATTGTTCCTTGCAGCGTTCCTTTCCGGCATGGTGCTCATTTTCACGTACACAAGCATTGGACTCGCTCTCTCAAGCGTCTCCAAGGGCAAATTCTTTCCCGGAATTGGCTTGTTGTCCATCGTGCTTGGCACGAAGGTGTTGGCGATTTTGGTCTCAACATTGTTTGATCGGGAAATTCTCTACCTTCTATCACCCTACGATTGCATGGCCCATGTTGGCCAAACCATCATCGGTACGCAACCAACCTACGACCAATACTCATGGACGTGGTCCCTCGCTTCATTGGTGGCAATGAACGGCATTGCTCTTTACACACTCAGCGCACGGGTATCTTCGATGGAGGTGACCCGAGAG
>JAQXFM010000053.1 GCA_029250305.1 Candidatus Poseidoniaceae archaeon
GCCCTGTGGAATCAACCGCGCTTGGGTAAGCAATCGTGATGTCTGCTGGCAATGGATCAACAGCGATGCGCCCATTCATACCTTTGAATCTGTCAACATAGTCTGTTTCATCCTCAAGAATGACATTGAACGGTGCGGATTCAGCACGGGTCATCTCGATTCGAGAGTTTCCTTCTGGTCCTGAGGACCCGGGGTCAAGAGGCGAGAGACGCTGGACGCTTGTGACTTGTGAAATGGCAACGCTGAGGCTTGCTTCACCGATGTCTTCATTGACCCAGAATCGGAAATGGTCGCCGTCCATTGTGAGAGGGTTTGTGGCGTTGGTCATCTGAATCTGAATGGATTCCATCGGTTCGTTTGCGACGTAACCAACCGTGTCGCCAAGGATCAACGAGAAGGCTGCTGGCAGACCTTTCAATCGGATTGCGTTGCGTTGTGTTGCACTTTCTCCACCATATGTGATGGTTCCAATTGGGCTGCTCGCAGAGTAGGTCATCGCCTCTGAAGTCTGGGTGAGGTTGAACGTGCTCGGGCGGTTTGAGACGGTCGCCGACTGGCGCGTCGCATTCTCCAAGTCACCGTCGATGTGACGCATGTGACCGATGAGAAGCGGACCTCCTTCTTCGCCTCGCAACTCCATTTGCCGGATGTCGTTGATCGGGTCGTAGGAGTGTTCCACGTCCGTGATGCCACCAATCCTTGCACTCATGGCAACCGGAACGAGAGGGGGCAATGGACCAAGTCTTCCATCGACCGTTTTCGCTTCAGTGTCTTCGGAAAGTAGGATGTGATCGATTTCTGGCAACCAAGGGTTGTCTGTACTGGAAATCGAGAAGGTGACTTGACCAATTGGCATTGGGGAACGGACCGAGGTTGGAAGCGTGCTTCGGACTTGGTTTCGGCAATGCAGGCCCACTGCGCCACCTTCTGATCCAGCGGTACCAACGATCGATTCTGGCAGACCATTGACAATGTCGCCCACATCGAGAATAACCTCAACAATGGTCAAAAGTGCATTATCGAAAATTTGAGCAATGGTGTTGAGGTTTGGATTGTCAAAGTTGACTCGACTGAGTCCACTTTCGGGAATCATGAAACTCCCTTCGACGATGATCACTTTCGGAACGCTATCGATGGTGAGTTCAAGCGAGGAGCGATCCGACTCATAGCCGCCTCGTTTGAAGGTGGATTTGTATTCCAAACGATCGATTGATTCTGTTCCTGCGATGAGGATCAGCGTGTTGGGTGGTTCTGCAGGATTGACTGGCAAGGTTGGGTCATTGACGTTCGTGGTTGAATCGCCAGTGAAGTTCTTGATGGCAATGATGAGTGAAAGACGTTCAGGAATGTCGCCAGGGAACCCTTGGCTGCCTGGTGCTTCGCCAATCATTGTGAAGATGGCTGCGATTTCTTCAGTTGGCATGGTGCCTGAAGGAAGACCTCGAATCCAACTTCTGGAGTCAGTGATGTTTCCAAAGGGGTTGTCGCCTTCTGGCGTGTTCGAACGGTCTTCGAAATAATGGAGGTAGAGATCAACACCGACATCCGAGAAGATTTCAACCGTGTCAAACGTGTTCTGCCCCAGGTTATCGTTTCGAAGTGTGATGTCGATTTCCTCCGGAATTCGAGTTTCGCCCTCCTCGGGGTGGAAGCCTACATCGATGTAGGCCGTTTCGAGCACAGGTGCTGAAGTGCCACCACCATAGCCATCGAACCGAATGAACCCAACACCAACACCGAGCCCACATTTGTGTTCATCGCTCTTCGCAAGATGATCTGCAATCGGGTCGAAGTACGAAGCATCTGCACAATCTGTTTGGCGGTTGCCGCCTGGTGCATCAGGGTTAGACACTCGAATCGCATATGGTGCTGAGATCGCTGTAAGGCTTAGGTCAGAAGAATTGATTGTTCCTCCAAACAAACCAGTGACGAAACCAGCAGCATTGGTCACCAATGCATTCACTGAGAAAGTCATCTTTTGGAGGCCGACTGAAAGCGTGTACTGGTGGGGAGGTTGGGTGAATTGAGTATCGATGACGACGGCGTACGATTCCGAATCATCGAGGGTCACATCAAAGGCAAGCCCTTTCATCAGGCTCACTTCCAAATTGGCCAAATCGTCCCATAGTGGGTCGTTTTGATCGAGGGCAGTCACCGCCCATTGGAACGTTGGCCTGACCCATAATTCTTCGATGCACGGAATCGTCACATCTGGAATCCCAGGTGCTGGACTTGGGGTCACGATACAATCGCCGAATTCCAAACCGAATCCATCATCTTGGGTGATCAAACCTTGAATGGTCAAGCCAACTGACAAGTCGTCGCCTCCATCCCCGTCGATGTCGATGTAATTATTGAACAGCACAAGGTCTGTACCAACGAGGATTTCTCCAGTGAATGTGCCATTTTGCCATGCCTCAAAGGATGGGCCGTTGTTGCGAGAGGAGTAGTTGACATAGATGGCATAGGTGTTGATACCAATGCCCAAGGGGTTGTTCAAGCCGAGCGTGTTGACCGAGAACAATGTCTCAAAGAGGTTGTACGGCCATCCATCGGGCTGAGTGGATGTGTCAATGAGGAACTCGTACGGCCGTGGGTGATCGATTTCAAACGAGGAACTGTCTCGTAGCGAGACATTGTTGAGGTAAGCACTTGCTTCACTGAGGGCATCATCAGGACCTATTGGACGTGCGTTTGTGTCCACTTCATTGAGGGCGGTAAGAGCGGCAGTGGTCGCTAATTCTCCTTCGCCGCTGTCCGTGCGGGCGTTGAGCGTTTCCTCGAGTGCGTCGAGGACGCCAAAGTCATCGCGAGTGACTGAGAGGTCGGCTCCCGCAGGTTGAGCAATGGACGCAAACATGACCACGACGAGGAACACGGCCATGCGCCTCGGGTCCCTCTGCTGAGGCAATCCTGCTCGCACAACACGAACGGCCACCTCATCCATGCTCTAAGGAAGCAGAGCCACTATGAGAACCCATCCCCTTCATGAACGGGTCAGAAGGGCATCTGAAGGACATGCTCAGCGCTTAGTCAAGCGGTAACAATGTTGTCGGCGTTGCATGACGGGCAAGCCACAACTGCTTGCGGTACGCCTGCTGGCAAGGTGACTGAATAACCGGTGTTGCATGCAGCACAGCTGAGTGTTTTGGTGGTCGCTTGTTCGGCAGGGGCGGCAGGAGTGGCAGGTGCGGCAGGAGCAGCAACTGGAACTGGTTGCTCAATCGTTGGTGCGACTGCGGGTTGCTGTTGAGCGGCGGGTGCGGCGTGGGTGCCTTCAGGAAGCTGTACGCCGCCGCTTTTGACAACTGTTTGAGGTGCTTCAGC
>JAQXFM010000056.1 GCA_029250305.1 Candidatus Poseidoniaceae archaeon
AGACCGCATCGCACGTGGCGGAGCGCCTGCGACCGCTGAAGTTCCTTCTGAATGAGTGTAGCATCTTTTTGGTGTTCATGCGGCGGTGAAGAGATATGAAGGCCTTCCAATTGGTGCAAACAATTGGATCCGTCGTGGTGATTGTCATCATGGCACTCGTATGGGGTCTTCCTGCGGCTCCGGCTGTTCTGTTCCATCGTTGGGCATCAGAGACATTTGGGTCACCGACGGCCTGGCTTGACGCTGTTTGGACCGGCTTGACGCTCTCCAGCACGGCCATCATCTACATGCTCTCCCTGATTTTATTTTCAGGCCTGCTTCAGTTTCTACTCCATGTTCGAATTAGAGAACGTACCGTGGTCCGACTCCAATCAATGACGACGATTCGATGGGCAATCTGTGGCCAAATCGGTCGCTCAACGCGACCCGTTCTCCAACATCTCGTGCCATCATTTGTGGCGAATGCATACTTTCGAATCTGCGGAGCCAACATCGAAGTTGGTGCGCAAATCAACAGCTATTTCCTAAACGATCCGAATTTGCTGACCATTGAACAGGATGTGGTCATTGGGGGCGGTGCGGTCATCAACGGACACCTCGTCGAGCGTGGTGAGTTGATCTTTTGCCCCATCTTGATTGAGAAAGGAGCCCTGATTGGGACGGGTGCAATGATTCAACCGGGCGTTCACATCGGCGCAGGTGCGGTCATTGCATCACACGCGGTTGTGCCGAAGTACAAAGTGATTCCAGCAGGCGAGGTTTGGGGCGGAATTCCGGCACGAAAAATCAAGGATTCTTCAGAGCGTTGACACTTGTGACCCACCTCGCACTCCATCGTTTTGAATATCCATGGAACAGCAATGGTCTTGAAGTGGCTGTGGCTAGGTCGGCCTGTGCGCCCTGCGCACGCTGGTTGTGACTTCTCATGGGTGTCGAAAAATCTGCATATCGCCAACCTGTAACCCCTCAAGGTCTGAAGGCCATTGAGAAGGGTACGTTGACTTGGTTGGATGACGACATGTACAACAACCTCAACACCGGTGTGTTGGAACAGTACCTTGAGGAAAAGAACCTCGAGGAATCCTTCGAAGTGTCACACTGGAACACATCCAAAGTCCTCTACGGGATTGCGATTGGTGCTGTCTTCTCTGGCGTAACTGCCTACATTGGTCTCAAACTGGGACTGGCCATTTCCGCAGCGTGGTACATTGCTTACCTGCTCGGCATGGCTCTCAAGTGGTCACCTTCGGAAGTTAACATTGCGACTTCAGCAACAACTGGTGCGACCCACGCTTCCACAGGGTTCATTTTCACCTTCCCTGCTATTTTCTTGCTCGCTTCAGATGCGAGGTACGAATTGGCAAGTGGTCCGCTGATCAGCAATGCCGATACGTTCAATTTGGCGTTCGTCGGTATCGTCGCCAGTATGTTTGCTGGGTTCCTCGGCATCATGTACTTCATCATCTTTCGACGGGTTTGGCTGGTTGAAGATCCGCTCCCATTGCCTGGTTTTGAAGCCACCCTCAAGATGTTGGACATCGCATCCGATGTCAACACAGGCGCTGTTGAACACGCCCGTGAATCCTTGAAAACAATCGGTGTTTGGACTTCGTTGACAATGTTCGGCTTGTTCCTTGTGGAGTACCCACTGATTTGGGCCAACGATCGCAAACTGGCGCTCTTGGATTACTTGGCAGAGACATTGGCGATTGGCGACTACGGACTTGCCAGTTTCTACTCAAGCGGGAAGATCCACCAGCCGTCGGGCATCGACAGTGAAGGCGTCTCGCTTGGTTACACGCAATGGACAGAATCCACTCAATGGAATCCATTCGCTTACACCTACGTCGGTATTGCTCTGACCCCTTCGATGTTTGCGATTGGCTGGTTCATGAAAACCCGTGTCGCCTTTTTGGTGAACCTCGGAACCCTCGTTGGTTGGTTCTTCCTCGTACCGCTTGTCGTTTGGTTCAACTTTCCAATTTACGATGCTATGTCGCAATCAAGCGTCCCAATTCAATCCTATGCAGATGGTGATGGTGCAGCGCTCCAAATGATTGCGTTCAGCAAATCGGTTCGAACCATCGCAATCGGTTCCATTGTTGGTGGCGGTATGTTTGGTCTGGCAAAGATGTACAAAACCTTCCTCAACATCTTCTCGGACATCGGCTCGGCATTCAAGGGCGAAGGAAGCCAAGAATACATGGAAGGCAAGGGCTGGTACGAATGGCCACTCAAGCACATTCCGATCTTCATGGGCGTTACGTTCCTTGCAATGCTCGTGATTTTCACCGTGGGTGGATTCTCCATCCTCGCTTCGTTGGTGTTCGCAACCGTGCTCATCATGACCACGTTCTTGCTTGGTGCAATCGCAGTCCGTGTCATGGGCGAAACGGGTATTGAGCCAGTTTCTGGAACCTCTTTCATCGTGCTTCTGATGCTTCTTGGTGTGTTCTTGAACGCCCAAGATTTGCTTGACCTAACGACACAGGACGCAGTCCTCCTCGGCCTTGTCGGTACGACTGTCTTCGGATCAGCGATTTCGATGTCG